>DASQFV010000284.1:0-13605 GCA_035632975.1 Nitrospiraceae bacterium | reverse complement strand
AATCGAATCAAGTGGCGCGAATCATAGCCAGGAGGAGGGTGTCTCTGTCAAGGGTGAAAAAGGGGGACGAGGAGCCGCCAGACCATCCTTCTTGCTCGCAGAACGCGCACGATGAAACGGTGCTCGTCCGATGCGCGCAGGTAAGGACAGTCCGGCGACTCCCTCTTGAAGAAAAACGAACGAGCTTGGAGGGACTATTTGTTTTACCCCTCCCGGCTTACGTTGCACGTTTCACGGATCTTAGATTGCACCGCATAGGGGAAGCTCGCCTCTCGCCCAATCATTGGCGATTGCAGCAGAAACGTTCATGAATAATGTGGGTTAACAGCAGTCCGTTCGTCTTGGAGAATACATCATGTCCTTGACTGCCTATAACAATGTTCCGGTTCCTTCGTTCATGTATGGCACGGCGTGGAAAAAAGAGGCCACGACGCAATTGGTGCAGTTAGCGGTGGCGACGGGCTTCACAGCCATCGATACGGCCAACCAACTGATCCATTACCAGGAGGCCCTGGTGGGAGATGCCCTGCTGGCCCTTGCGCAGCAAGGGGTCGGGCGAGATCGCCTCTTTCTTCAAACCAAGTTTACGCCGACGAATGGCCAGGACCATCGTACCCCCTACGATGCCTCGGCCACTCTCACCACGCAAGTGACACAGTCCTTTGATAGCTCGTTGGCCCACCTGCACACCACGTATCTGGACTCCTATGTGTTGCACGGGCCCTATCAGCGGCAGGGATTGGGAGACGCGGACTGGGAGGTATGGGCCGCCATCGAAGGGCTCTATCAGTCACGGAAAACAAAAATGATCGGCATCAGCAATGTCACAGCTGAGCAACTCACCCAACTCTGTACCCGGGCGGCAGTGAAACCCATGATGGTGCAAAACCGCTGCTATGCCGCACTGGAATGGGACAAAGAGGTGCGGGAGATCTGCCGGAACCATGGCATTATCTATCAAGGCTTCTCCCTGTTGACAGCCAATCGAGAAGTCTTTGCTGATCCAGGCATTCGGGCCATCGCCGAACGGTTGGGGACCGGTCTCGCACAAGTCGTGTTTCGGTTTGCGATGCAGGTCGGGATGCTCCCGTTGACCGGCACCACGAACCCGCAGCATATGAAAGATGATCTCCAAGCTGAATTGCTTACCCTCACCGCTGAAGACATGCGGGCGATCGAAACCATAGGGATGTAACCACGAAGCCCCGAAGGATTCCAGGGAGGCTTGCGCGCCATCAGTAGTCACGCAGGGTAGCGGCGTGTATTCGAGCCCGCGACTGTGCCGTCCTACTCCCCTGACTGTTGAATCAGCTTCGCTACCAATCCCGTCCAGCCCGTTTGGTGGCTCGCGCCGATGCCGGCGCCGTTGTCTCCATGGAAATATTCGTAGAAGGGAACGGCGTCTCGCCAGAGGGGATCTTCCTGGAACTTGGCGGTGTTTCCGAAGACGGGGCGTCGCCCGGTTTGGTCGCGGAGAAAGATGTGGGTGAGCCGTCGTGATAATTCCGCGGCGACTTCATTCAAGGGGATGGTTCGACCAGAGCCGGTCGGACATTCGACTGTATAGTCGTCGCCGAGGAAGTAATGGAACTTCTGGAGCGATTCGATGAGCAGAAAGTTGACGGGAAACCAGATCGGACCACGCCAGTTCGAATTGCCTCCGAAGAGTTCCGTGCTCGATTCGGCCGGCTCATAGCCCACTTGATAATCCATGCCCATCGCCGACAGCAGATAGGGGTGATCTTTGTGATAGCGCGAGAGGGCGCGGATACCAAACGGAGAGAGGAATTCCTCTTCATCCAGCATGTACCGCAGAACTGATTTCAGACGCGTTCGATGGACCAGCGAGAGAAACCGTCGAACCCCCCCATCATGTGTTTGTGTTTCCACATGCGCGCTGAAGTCAGGCCGGTTTTCAATGAACCATTGCATGCGGTGTTTAAACCGCGGAAGGCTATCGATCAGTTCAGAATCCAACGTCTCAACCGCAAAGAGCGGGATCAACCCGACGAGTGACCGCACCTTCAAGGGAAACGTCTGCCCGTCAGGAAGATGCAGGACATCGTAGAAAAATCCGTCTTCTTTGTTCCACAACTCGATTTTCTCGGCGCCGATGCTGTTCATGGCCCGGCAGATGTAGACGAAGTGCTCGAAGAATTTACTGGCGACGTCTTCATACGCCCGATTGTCTCGGGCCAGTTCCAACGCGATCGAGAGCATGTTGAGGCAGTACATGCCCATCCAACTCGTCGCATCAGATTGTTCGATATGACCGCCGGTCGGCAACGGTGCGCTGCGGTCGAAGACCCCGATGTTGTCGAGACCCAGGAATCCGCCCTGGAAGATGTTATTGCCCTCGGTATCCTTGCGATTCACCCACCAGGTGAAATTCAAGAGCAATTTGTGAAACACGCGCTCCAGGAAGACGCGATCGCCCACACCCTTCCGCTTCTTTTCGATCTTGTAGACACGCCAGGCGGCCCACGCATGGACGGGAGGACTCACATTCCCGAACGCCCATTCGTAGGCGGGAAGCTGGCCGTTCGGATGCATGTACCACTCACGGAGCATCAGGATCAGCTGTTCTTTGGCAAAGGTCGCATCGACCAAGGCCAGCGGAACGCAGTGGAATGCGAGATCCCAGGCGGCATACCAGGGATACTCCCACTTGTCCGGCATGGAAATGACGTCAGCGTTGTAAAGATGCGTCCAATCCGAGTTGCGTCCATGGAGCCGCTCTCTGGGCGGTTCGGATCCAGTCGGGTCGCCCTTCAACCACCGGTTGACGTCGTAGTGGTAGAACTGCTTGCTCCAGAGGAGCCCGGCAAACGCCTGCCGCTGGACTCGCCGCGCGTCTTCGGAGAGATCAGGCGGCGCGAGTTCCTCGTAGAACTTGTTAGCCTCCTGAATACGCTGCGCGAACGTGGCGTTGAAAGCCTCACGCGTGAGACCCTTCTCGCCATCCTCGTTCGTCAAGCGAAGATGGATGCTGTCCGATGCGCCAGAAGCCAGTGCGAGGGTGTAGTGAGCGGCGGCTTTCGAGCCGATCTTGTCGGGGTTCACCGCTTCTTTGTCGCCGCGCACCACGTAATCATGAAAGCTGTCTTTTACATAACGGGCCCCCTCCGCATCGCCGTAGAGCCGGCTGGTGTTTGTCTCGTTCTCCGTGAACAGCACCGTCGGCTGTCGCTCACACCAGAGGCGTCTCCGGCCATAATACTCGTGGTCCAGTTCGATGACGCTCATGCCCTTGGCGGCTTCTCCTTCACGCATTCGCGGCCGGCGCGCGTCTAGCCCCCAGGACCACGTGTTCCGAAACCAGAGGGTCGGCAAGAGTGTCAGCTCAGCAGGGTCGGGCCCCTGGTTGACTACCTGGATGCGGATGAAGAGGTCTTCCGGCGTGCACTTGGCATATTCCACGACGACGTCGAAGTAGCGATTCTCGTCGAAGACGCCGGTGTTGATCAATTCATATTCCGCGTCCCGCCGGCCCCTTCGACGATTCTCCTCGCCGAGCTTCGCATAGGGGAACTCCGCGTGCGGGTACTTGTAGAGGTACTTCATGTAGGAATGGGTCGGGGTCGAATCGAGATAGAAGTAATAGTCTTTGACGTCTTCGCCATGGTTCCCTTCATGGCCCGTGAGGCCGAACACCCGTTCCTTCAGAATAGGATCACGTCCGTTCCAGAGGGCGATGGCAAAGCAGATATATTGATGACGATCGGAAATGCCGGCCAGTCCGTCCTCATTCCAGCGATAGGCGCGCGAGCGAGCCTGGTCGTGAGGAAACGCTTCCCAGGCGGTTCCGTGCGGGCTGTAGTCTTCGCGGACGGTGCCCCAGGCCCGTTCGCTGAGATAGGGGCCCCAGCGTTTCCAATGTTCCTGCCGGCGGGCGTCTTCATCGAGACGCTGCTGTTCCGCGGTGAGCGGTGGTGGACCGGCTGGGTTTGGTGGGACTGTTCGGCGTGAATGTGGCATGGGACTCCTCAACGGTTCGTGTAGGAGAACAGTCGGCGCAGCAGGCTTTTTCTTACAAGCGTATCAGGAAACCGACTCCGTCCGCCATTGGCGAGAATGCCGGATGGGGAAAGGCGCGTCCTTGGGCAAAGATGCTGTCTTGGCAGACTCAGGGTGGGAGGGTGAAGTAGCCGCCTGGGCTCGGTGGGTGAGAAGAGCGACTTTTTCAGCATCCTGATTAGGAGCGGAGTTCGATGAGCCGAAGAGTGTAGAGGTACTGGTAGAGTCCTTTACGGTCCATCAGTTCGGCATGGGTGCCGGTTTCCACGAGGCGCCCTTTGTTGAGGACGAGGATGCGATCAGCTCGTTGGATAGTCGTCAAGCGGTGGGCGATCACAAAGGTCATTCGGCCTTTCATGAGTTGTTCCAACGCCTCCTGGACGAGTCGTTCCGACTCACTGTCGAGGGCAGAGGTGGCTTCATCCAACAACAAAATCCGTGGATTTTTCACTATGGCCCTGGCGATGGCGATGCGCTGCCGCTGTCCGCCCGACACATTGATCCCCTTTTCCCCCACGATGGTCTGATACTGGTCCGGGAAACTCATGATGAAGTCGTGGGCATGGGCCGCATGGCTCGCCGCCACCACCTCTTCCTGAGTGGCCTTCCCGTCTCCGTAGCGGATATTGTCGAGAATCGTCCCGCCGAACAAGATTGTCTCTTGCGGGACCAGCGCGATCTGCCGATACCAACTGTCCATTGTGACCTGGCGGAGATCTTGCCCGTCGATGGTGATGTGCCCCTCAGTCGGATCGTAGAAGCGGTGGAGAAGGTTCATCACGGTTGTCTTTCCGGCGCCGGTGGGACCGACGATGGCGACTAGTTCGCCTGGTTTGGCTTCGAACGACACATCTGTCAAGACCGGTTGGCGTGGATCATAGGCAAAGCTGACGTGCTCCGCCCGGATGTGTCCCGAGACGGTGGACAGCGGCGTGGCCGCGGGGGAGTCGCTCACCTCGGAGCGTGTGTCAAGAATTTCAAACACCCGTTGGGTGGCACCCTGTGCCTCCCTGACCTGCGCGAACACGCGGGCAGCGGAACTGAAGGGGCCGATCAGAATGCCCGCAAAGAGGACGAACGCGAAGAGATCGCCTGGCGACACACTCCCGTCGATGACCTGGCTTCCCCCGTACCACAACACCGCTGCCGCGGCAGAGAAGGTGAGGAGGCTGATGACGGGAATAAACACCGCCATGGTGCCGGCCCGTCGCATCGTCAACGCCAGGGTCTGTTCGACTTGCGCGGCAAACCTGGTCTCTTCGCGCTGTGATTGGACGAAGGACTTCACGATCCGGATGCCGGAGATCACTTCCTCGATCAGGGTACTCAAGGCAGCGGTTTGATCTTGAATCGAGGTCGAGAGGGACTTCAGCCTTCGCCCGAAGAACTTGGCCACGAGGACGAGCAAAGGGAGCAGAACCAGGATCAAGAGGCAGAGCCGCCAATTCATCGTCAATAAGAAGGCGATTCCTCCGACGAAGGTCACGAGCTGTTTCGCACTGTCGATCGGCGTTTCGGTGACGACCGATTGGATGACCGTTACATCGTTCATGAGCCGTGAGAGGAGTTCGCCGGTTCGCCGGCGGGCAAAGAAACTCACCGATAAGGTATGCAGATGCGCAAAGAGATGCTGGCGAAAGTCGGCGACGATGCGCTGCGAAATCCACGCAGTCAGATAGCTATGGCCCATTGAACAGAACCCCTGCAGGACGACGAGCCCGAGAAAGACGGTGATCAAGTCCGTCATCCTTGACTGGTTGTGCTGCACGGTAATGATGTCCCAGAGCGTGCCGGCCAACCGCAGCAGGGCCAGATTGATGGCGGCGACACCCATGACCAGCAGGCCTGCGATCACCATGCGGGAGAGGTAGGGCTTCAGGAACGGAAGAAATCGTGAGAAGGTCGACATAATGAGGGGCGATCTTAGCAGACTGCGGAAAAACTATGTTGGTACGGCTGAATTTCGATGGAGAGCCCGTGTGCCACACCAGGAGAACAGTCCCGCAGGATGCTCAAAAAGGCCACGGTTCTCACCCGCCCAGCCCCGGCGGTTATTTCACCCTCCCGCCCTGAGTCTGCCAAGGCAACCTCTTCGCCCAGGGACGCGCCTTGTCCCAAACAAGGCCGCAGCGAGTGAAGGACCGAGGAGGTGCATACTGGACTTCGTGTGGGCCGTTCGCCCTTGCAATGGCCCTTGGCGAACGGAAAGACCCCTGAGGGTCTGAACGAGGCGAGAACGCTGCTGGCCGGGCTTTTTCAGCATCCTGTTAGAGGAGGTGGCTATGGAAAACCAAGTGAGAACGGCAGGGGGGAGACGAAGCCGGAGGTGTTGTGGCAGCTACAGTTGTGCGATGGACTCGATCAGGTTCTTGTTAACGGCCACGAAGTCCGAGCGATCCTTTTCGTCGATCACCACGTCGGTGAGGCTGATAAAGAGACGTTGCTCTTCGTTAATTGCATCGGACACACGACTCCGCATGGGAGGAATGAGAAAGTCGCCAACGTAGACGCAGTTCGCAGTCCGGACGCGGATGCGAACCTTCCTACCTTCGGGCACAGACTCCTCCTCCCCTTCTCAGGTGAGCCTAGCTTTTACGACGTTCAAACTTTTGACGCCGGCGCAGCTTCTTGTACTTGTGCTTGCGCATTTTTTTTCGACGTTTTTTCAGCACACTGGACATGCGTTCTGTCTCCTGCAAGGGGCGGAGTGTAGAAGTTTTCGCCTCAAATTGCAAGGTCAGCAACGGATCATGCCAACCACTGAATAAATTGATGATGAGTGGGCCGTGGCCGAACGGCTTGGGGACCTGCAATGCGGTGAGAGTCGGCTCGCGCGCCGCTTGACCTGCCTGATACCCGTTCCTATACTGCGACCATCATGTTCCCGTACAAGTTCCCACTGCTTCCCCTCTTGCTCCTGCTCGGCTCGATATCCTTGATCGGCGTCGGCTGCGGTGGCAAGACGATACAATATCCCGAAGATCACGAACGGTATCTCCGTATCGATCAGGCGGTGGAATCGCTTCGCCAAGCCTATTTGAAGAAAGATTCGTCGGATCTGGCCTCGCTCATGATGCCGATTGACCAGCTTGACCGGCTGCGGGAGGAAGCCCAGGGCGATTTCGAGACATTTAGTGTCATCACGTTGGACTTCGCCGTCGAGCGCATTATGATCGAAGGGGACAATATCGATGTGTTCCTGCATTGGCAGGGGCTATGGAAAAAAGACGCGGACGATCCGGGCCTCCGTCAGCGAGGTCAAACGCGATTGCAATGGGTCGGAACACAATCGATTCTTTTGCGCGGGATTCAGGGCGATGCTCCCTTCGGTATGAAAGCTCGGCAAGCCACGATCGATCCCACACGTTCTCCCAAGAAAAAGTAATCCATGCCATCTCGTCGATCCCGTGCTCCGGTGCAGGCTGATTTCCTGGTCATTGGGAGCGGTGTGGCCGGTCTCCGCGCGGCGTTGGAGCTGAGCCGTTCTGGCCGTGTCATGGTGCTGACGAAAGGGCATCCGCTTCAGAGCAGCTCGATCCATGCGCAGGGCGGGGTGGCGGTGGCGATGAGTGAAGAAGACGACGTGTCCATCCATTTAACCGACACGCTCAAAGCGGGGCATGGGCTCTGCCGGAAAGAAGCGGTGCGGGCGCTCGTCGAAGAAGGACCTGAACGGATTCAAGAATTGATTCGGTGGGGAGCTAAGTTCGACAAAGTCGGTGGCAAGTTCGCGTTTGCTCGGGAGGCTGCTCACAGTCGAAGCCGCATTCTGCGCGCGCGGGGGGATGCGACGGGGAACGAGATGGTGCGAGTATTGATCGCCGAGGTGAATCGGCAGGAGCGTATTCAGCGATTGGATCATCACTTTACCGTGGATCTCGTAGTCGACGCCGGACGTTGCTGTGGGGCCGTTGTGTTAGATGAAGGGTTTGGTCGCCAATTCGTGTTGCCGGCTCGCGCGATCGTGCTGACCACCGGCGGGGCCGGGCAGATCTATGCGCGGACGACTAATCCCCCGAACGCCACCGGTGATGGAATGGCCATGGCACTGCGCGCGGGCGCGGTGCTTCAAGATATGGAGTTCGTTCAATTCCATCCCACTGCACTATACTTGCCATCGAGTCCGCCTTTCTTGCTGTCGGAAGCGATGCGCGGGGAGGGTGCGCAACTGCGTAACAATAAAGGGGCTCTCTTCATGCAGCAATACCACCCCATGGGAACGTTAGCGCCGAGAGACATCGTGTCCCGGGCGATCTTGGCGGAGATGGCGGCGACGAAAGCGCGTCATGTCTATCTTGACGTCACCCATTTGGGTGCGGAGTTCGTGAAGCGGCGATTCCCGACGATTTATGCGACGTGCCTTCGCTATGACATCGACATCACGGAAGAATGGATCCCTGTGTCTCCCAGCGCGCATTATATGATGGGTGGGGTCTGGACTGATCTGAACGGTGCGACAACGGTGCCAGGGCTCTTTGCCGCCGGAGAGGTGGCCTGTAGCGGAGTGCATGGAGCGAATCGTCTGGCGAGTAATTCCTTGCTCGAGGGATTGGTGTTTGGCGTGCGTGCGGCATTAGCAGCCGTAGCTTTTGCCGACAGGCACGTGCTCTCCGCACTGTCGTCTCAGGAGTCCACGCTCCGAGCAGGCCAATTCGGCACACTGGAGGATGCGGAAAAGTTGCGAAGCTCACTTCGGCGAACGATGTGGGGACAGGTCGGCGTCATTCGTTCGGGCGAGTCACTCATCCGGGCCTGTGCTCAACTGTCACGGTGGGCCCAACTCGTGACTCAGCCGTTTGCAAGCCGAGCAGCGCTGGAAGTGAAAAACATGGTGCAGGTGGCGCAATGCGTCGCGGAAGCGGCGCTGTGGCGAGAGAATAGCGTCGGGGCGCATTACCGGTCGGATTTTCCAGAGACCAAGCGGGCCGGTTGGCAACAACACAGTCGCCTATCGAGTGGGGAAGTCGTTAGCGGGAAGAGATCTCAGAAATCGCAGGGGCTGTTGTTGTCTCTGCGGGGACGTATCGGCTGACCGGACGTTCCGTGATGACGCCATCGCGGACAAGGAACGTGCGGTAGTATCGGAGAACCTTCCGGACGTATTGCCGGGTTTCATCGAACGGGGGAAGTGCCTGATAGCGGTCGACCGCATTCTCTCCGGCATTGTAGGCCGCCAGGGCCAGCGGTAAATTCCCATGGAAGCGGTCGAGCAGCTGGCGTAAGTATTTGGTCCCTCCGCCCACATTATCATCTGGATCATACATATCCCGCACATCCAGACGCACGGCGGTCTGTGGCATCAATTGCATCAGGCCGATAGCGCCGGCGCGAGAAACCGCTCGTGGGTCGAAGTCCGATTCAGCTTTGATAACGGCTCGGATCAAGGCGGGGTGAAGCCGGTGTTGCGAAGAGTGCCGACGAATGACCGATTCGAGTTCCCGCTCGGACAAGGTGGCGTGGAACCGGCTGGATTCGATCTCGATTTTCCGATAGCGAGGATCGGAAGGAACGTTGGTGAGCGAGATTGCGCCGTTGGGTCCGATAAACTGATAAATTTCCGCGGTAGTTGTATGCACGGAGAAGGCCATCGAGCCAATTCCCGCGATTACTGTTGTGGTGAGTCCAATGGCTACGCGCCGCCGGAGGGAAGGGATTATTAGAGACAAGGTGTTGTGCATGGTTGCAACGATACCAGTCCGCCACTGGGTGTCAACAAAATGCAGGTCTTGTGCCTGGATATCAGTAGTAAATAGTGCAGAGAAACAATGAGATTGGTGAAGGTATAGAACGACTAGGGTTCGAGAAAACGTATTCGGTTGGCAATAAATAGTCTGTGGAGTTCCTGGGTGAGAATCCCCGGTGTTCCATTTCCCACCGGATGTCCGTCCACCTTGGTGACCGGCATCACTTCCATACTTGTGTTGGTGAGAAAACACTCGTCTGCCTCATAAATTGCTTGGATTCCGAAATGTTCTTCGTCGACCGGGATCTGTGCTTCATGCGCGAGGCTGAGCACAATGTCGCGCGTGATTCCGTCCAAAAGGCCGCATGCAAGTGCCGGGGTGCAGAGCCGGCCTTCTCGGACGAAGAAGAGATTGCTGACGGTGCATTCTGTCAGATGCGACTCCCAATTGAGCAGGATGCTGTCAAAGGCTCCGGCCGCGATTGCTTCCCGTTTGGCCAGTATGTTGTTTAAGAAGTTGGTGGCCTTGATCTGGGGCGAGAGCGCGCTGGGCAGGTTCCGTCTCGTTCGGGCGACGATCAGGCTCACGCCGGTACGATATTGTTCGGGTGGGGGAGGGTGAAGCGGTTTGGTCATGATTACCACGGTGGGGGCTGGGCACAGGGCGGGATCGAGGCCGATGTCGCCGGCTCCTCGGGAGATGGTGATGCGAAGATACGCGTCGGTGCGTTCGTGCCCGACGTCATTCCGCGTCATGGCTTCGTGGAGGAGCGCCGGCCACCCGTGCCTGGGAATTGGGATTGTCAGGCCGATCGCGTCCGCAGACCGGCGAAGCCGAGCAAGATGCAGGTCCCGCATGAAGATCCGGCTCCCGTAGGAGCGAATCGTTTCATACACGCCATCGCCGTAGAGAAAACCATGATCGAAGACGGAGACGACGGCCTCCTCTTCTTTGACGAACCGATCATTGAGATAAATCCACATCGTTAGCCCACATTATTCATGACGGTTCGTCGCGAAATCGCTGAGCCGCGTCGCGAGACCGGCGCGCGGAGCCGTGAGGCCCCGAAGCGTACTCGTGCAGTACGGTGAGGGTCCGAGGGGCGAGCCCGCCTGCCGGAGGCTCGTCGCAGCAGCGGATCGGTGATTGCAGCAGAAGCGCTCATGAGTAATGCGGGCTAGGTTTGTTGCAGTGCGCTGAAGAAAGCCTGGGCCTTCTGGAGCGTTTCCTCGTATTCCTTGGCCGGATCGGAGTCGGCGACAATCCCGGCACCGACTTGCAAGTATCCCTTCCCCCCAGACCACACCAAAGTTCGAATCACAATATTGAGATCGAGGTCTCCGTTCCAGCCGATGTACCCAAATGATCCGGTGTAGGGGCCACGGCGTACCGGCTCCAGCTCCTCAATAATCTCCATGCAGCGGATCTTCGGCACGCCCGTGATGGTGCCTCCAGGAAATAGGGCCTGAATTAGATCGAAGGGCGTGGCGTCCGGCTTCAAGACGCCGCTGATATTGGACACGATGTGGTTGACGTGGGAATACTGCTCAATCGTCATGAACTCATCGACCTGCACGCTGCCGAATCGGCAGACGCGGCCCAGGTCGTTCCGTTCGAGATCGACGAGCATGAGGTGTTCCGCCCGCTCCTTTTCATTCGCGAGTAATTCGCCGATGAGACGTTGATCGTCACAAGCGTCGAGCCCGCGTGGCCTGGTTCCGGCAATCGGACGAGTGTCCGCCTGCCGGTCGTGCAGACGGACTAGCCGTTCGGGAGAGGAACTGATCAACGTGACATCTTCGAAGTGCATGAGCCCCGAGAAAGGCGAGGGGTTGACGGCTTGGAGACGTCGATAGAGTTCCTGTTCGTAGGGCTGTCGATCCCAGTCGTCGTTGTAGGTGCTGGGAGGTTGTAGGGTGAATCGATGAGACAGGTTGGCTTGGTAAATGTCTCCTGCCGCAATATATTCCTGGCAGCGCCGGACGCGGTCGAGGTAGGCATCCCGCGTTTGGTTCGGATGAAAATCCATCTGATGGAGGGAAGGGAGATTCTTGAGGGGAGCGGGCCTTCCGCTCAACCTGGCTTCCCACTCGGCCAGTCGGTCTAAGCCTTCGCGATAGAGATCCTCTCGTGACTCTCCCAAAAACCGTTCCCTGGGCGGGCAAAAGATAATCTGCAGACGATCGGTTTGATGATCGACGGCGGTGATGATGTCATACAGCCCGAATTGCAGATGGGGCAGCAGCAGATCGTCCTTGGCAATGGATGGAAGCGTTTCGAAGTCCCGCACGAGGTCGTAGCTGAGGTAGCCGACGGCTCCGCCCCAAAAAGCGGGCAGGCCTGGAGGAGCCTCGATCTGAGGGCCGGCGATTAGTCGGCAGAGGCTTCCGAAGGGATCATTCGATGAGCATTCGCCCCCGTGGGTCCGAAGGGATGCCTGTCCTTGTCGCCCAGTCAGCACCGAGAAGGGGCGATTCCCCAGAAATGAATAGCGGGCTCCGCCGTCTGTCCCCTTCCCGCTGTCCAGTAAGAACGATGGCTGAGAGGGAGACGCAATCAGGCGGTACAACTCAAAGGGTGTTTTCCCTTGGCTGTCCATCGTGAGAACCAAGGGCTGTGGAGGACCGCCCAGGAATGATGGTTGGGAGAAACGAGTCATGGGTGAACGTGTATCGCTTTACACATACGCGCCACTCACTATACCCCACTGTTTTGGTTGTGTGATAGCTCATAGTCGGCTTGACAATTTCACAGTGATTCTGCTTGAATTGCGCGCCCGCCATCGGCAGAGTCCTTGCGTTATGGGCTGCATTGCACTCTCCTCCGTGGGTACGACATGCCCCCTTCACAAGATCCAATGTACGCGGGGCTCGGCCAAGCGGTTCGGATCGGAGCCGATCTGCTCGCTTCGCTGATTGTTGGAGGAGGGTTGGGTTGGGTGTGTGACACATACCTCTTCGGCTCCACTCCCTGGGGGATTGTCGGAGGTCTTGTGTTGGGCGTCGTGGCCGGGATCAGGAATGCGTACCGGTCGGCGCAGCGGTGGCCGAAGACATAACGCGTTTCAACGGAAAGTACGAAAGCGCCATGGAAGAAAGTCCGCTCCATCCGTTCGAGCTTCACAACTGGATACCGATTTCACTTGGCGGATTGGATATTTCCATTAATAAAGCCGTTGTCATCATGTGGGTTGTCGTCTCCCTGGTGGCGGTGCTCATGGTGATGGCAGGAGCGGCACGCAAGCTGGTGCCTGGCAAGTTGCAGAACATGGCGGAGATGATGGTGGATTTCATTCGCGGCATCATCATGGATACGATGGGCAAAGAGGGGATGCGGTTTTTCCCTCTCATCGCCACCCTGTTTCTCTTTATTCTCTTCTGTAATCTTATCGGGTTGATCCCCGGCAGTTACACCGTGACGAGTCAGATTGTTGTGACAGCTGTGTTCGCCTGCCTGGTGTACGGGCTTAGCCTGGTCATGGGATTTTTGTTACACGGGGTGAAGTTCCTGGGCATTCTTGTTCCGCCCGGCTCGCCGGCCTGGCTACTGCCGTTGATGATCCCAATCGAGTTGATCAGTCAATTGGCGCGGCCCATTTCGTTGTCCGTTCGGTTGTTTGCAAATATGACGGCGGGCCACGTGATTCTCGGGGTCCTGTTTGGCCTGGCGATCAGCGGCGGATTGTTAATCGGGTGGTTGCCCTTTGCGTTCACGGTCGCGATGAATGGATTGGAAGTCGGTATCGCGTTCATTCAAGCCTATATTTTCACCATGTTGACCTGCGTCTATTTGGGGGACGCATTCCATTTGCATGGTCATGAGGATCACGCGCACTGACAGACTGCGGGAAACGCCCTCCAGTGGCGTTCTCAGTCGCCTCCACCCTTCGACGTACTCAAACGGT
>DASQFV010000283.1:0-2706 GCA_035632975.1 Nitrospiraceae bacterium | reverse complement strand
TTTCTGGCCCTCGCCGCCTCATTGGAACATCTCGCCAAGGTGGCGAATAATCAAGCAGCAAAAAATTTGGCCGACGCGCTCGATCAGGCCAATGCGAAGTTCCTGGAGAGCAATAAGTCGCCGGCCCGCAAGGTGGGAGAGATCGACAATCGCGGGAGCCATTTCTATCTGGCGTTGTACTGGGCGCAAGCCTTGGCCCAACAGACTCAGGATAAGAACCTGGCAACACGCTTTACCAAGATCGCCAAGGATATGGCGGACAATGAAGCCAAGATCTCGAGCGAATTACTCGGTGCTCAGGGGAAGCCGGTCGATGTCGGCGGGTACTATCATCCTGATGATGCGAAGGCGTCAAAAGCGATGCGTCCAAGCCCAACTTTGAATGCGATCGTGGACGCGATCGCCTAAGGTGAGAGAAGGGTTGGTTCGCTGAGCCGCTGCTCCGGCGCGGCGGCTCGACCGCACTAAGCCTCACGCAGCTCCGCTGCGGAACTTGTTCTATCCCTCGCTTCGCGGGATAGAACTTCGAACAGTCCTCGCGGTCCATAAGACGAGGACCGCGGCGTTTCGGCAAGTGCGGAGCCCGAGCCTTTGCGCAAGTCGCAACGCGGCTCAGTGAACCAGCCCTTCAATGGGATGGGTGGAAGAAAATGGCGCAAGAAGATACCAATGTGATCGATCAACCCGAGGTGCTCAAGCCTCGGATGGTCACCATCGAGATTGCCGGCAAGAAGTACGAAGTGCCGGAGGGGATCACGATCATTAAGGCCCTGTGGTACTCGGGGCAGGAAGTCGTCCGCGGGGCCGGCTGTCTTGGCGGGTTCTGCGGCGCCTGCGCGGCCTACTATCGGACCAAGGACGACCCTAAAGTGAGGACCTGTCTGGCCTGCCAAATGGCGGTGCAAGATGGCATGTCGATCACGATGATGCCGCCGTTTCCAGCCCGGAAGGCCACCTACGACATTCAGACGCTCAAAGATCCGAAACAAGACCTCTTCAATCTCTATCCCGAAACGCCGCTCTGCCGGAACTGCAACGCCTGCACCGAAGCCTGCCCGCAGAAGATCGATGTGCGAGAGGGAGTCTGGAAAGCCGTCTTCGGAGATTTCAAGAGCGTGTCCGAGATGTTCATGGATTGTGTGATGTGCGGCATGTGCGTGCCGGTCTGCATTGCAGACATCGCTCCCAATCTCGTGGCCTTGTATGTGAGCCGGGCGCAGGGGGCTCATTTCACCGAGAAGCCTCTGGGCCTGGATACGCGCATCAAGGAAATCCAAGACGGCCGTTTCAACGACGAGTGGACCAAGATTCTCAAGATGACCGAGAAGGAACTGGCCGATCACTGCGCAACCGTCAAGTGAGGCGTCATTGGTCAATGGTCAGCCGTCAATGGTGGGAAATTCGTCACATGCACCCACTATTGACCTTTGACGAATGACGATTGACGGATTGAAGCAATGGACATCCACGCCCTTCAACAGATCGTGCACCAAACGCGGGATGTTCGACGCAAGCAGACCTTTCCCAAATTCTCTCCAGCCGATCGTGACCAACTGATCCACAAATATCATCCGGATTTTCGGGAACGAGCCTATCGCCCGCTCCGCTTCGGTCCCAATGTCGGGGATAAGACAGTTGTCGAGCTGGCGACATTGCTGGAGGGCGATAGCCCCATTGCCGACGGGTTCGATCTGACGCCCGACTACACGACCGATGTCCTGGTGGTGGGCGGCGGCGGCGCCGGCTGTGCGGCGGCGCTCCATGCGCATGCGGCGGGTGCCAAGGTTATCCTGGCTACCAAGCTCCGTCTCGGCGACTCCAACAGCGTGATGGCTCAAGGGGGCATGCAGATTTCGGTGGCGCCCGAGGACTCGCCCGTCACCCACTTCGTGGATACGCTGAAGGGCGGCCACATGCAGAATGACCATCAGCTGCTCAAGGTGATGGTCGAAGAAGGCCCCTCGATTGCGAAATGGCTGTTGGGCCTGGGCGTGCTGTTCGATCGTGATGGGGACGGCAACCTCCATGTGAAGAAAGGCGGGGGCAGTTCGAAGCCTCGCCTCCTGACCTGTTCAGACTACACCGGCCTTGAGATCATGCGGGTGCTCAAGGACGAGGTGCTGAATCAGAACATTCAATTGCTCGAGTTTTGTGCCGCGGTAGAGCTGACGAGTGACGAGAAGGGAAACTGCACCGGCGCCATTTTCAAAGACCTCGACAACCATCGCCACATCGTCGTGGCAGCCAAGTCCGTCATTCTGGCGACCGGCGGGATCGGCCGGCTCCACATTCAGGGATTCCCGACCAGCAATCACTACGGTGCGACCGGCGACGGGCTATGCTTGGCCTATCGTCTGGGCGCCAAACTCATGCACATCGATACGTTCCAGTATCATCCCTCCGGCGCAGTCTATCCTGAACAGCTCATCGGGGCCTTGGTGACAGAGGGTATTCGATCCGAAGGCGGACATTTGGTCAATGCGAAGGGTGAACGGTTCGTCAACGAATTGGATACCCGCGACGTCGTGTCCTCCTCGATTATTCGGGAGTGTGAAGAGGGGCGCGGCATCCGCACGATGTCCGGGCGCATCGGCGTCTGGCTCGACACCCCGCTCCTCGATGCCGAACATGGTCCCGGCACCGTGGAGAAGCATTTCCCCGCGATGATGATGCAGTTCGAACGATTCGGCATCGATATCAGCAAAG
>DASQFV010000282.1:0-2016 GCA_035632975.1 Nitrospiraceae bacterium | reverse complement strand
GCAATCGCACTCAAGTATCTCGAGGCGCTGGAGAATGGCGCCGAGGGAGGCACGCTCGCGGAATTCTTCACTGAGGATGTGGTTCAGGAGGAGTTTCCGAACCGGCTGTCGCCGATCGGAGCTCACCGCGATCTAAGCGCGATTCGCGACGCGGCCAGAAAGGGGAAGAAGACACTCCGGGCACAGAAGTTCGACGTCCGGAACTCGATCGTCGATGGTGACAACGTGGCGCTTGAGGTTCTCTGGAGTGGGCTTCTCGCGGTGCCGGTGGACAGCCTTCCCGCCGACACGGAGATGAGGGCCCACATCTCCATCTGACTCGAGTTCAGGGATGGGAAGATCGCCAGACAGCACAACTACGACTGCTTCGATCCGTGGTGGGTTTGACGGACTGTAGTTCACCCTACTTCAGAGGATTCCATGAATCGTGATAGACTGGTGCTGCGCGCACTTGCATTGCTTGCGATCATTGTCGGCATTCTGAGCCTGCTTGGAGTGCGTCCGATGAACAGCCGGACCGTGGAGGTCACGCTCGGCACTGTCGCACTCGTCATCGGATTGGTACTTCTCGGCATGACGTTGCGCGCGAAGTCTGCCGGCGCTCCGACCCCGATCGCCTAGCTTCTTTCAATAAGGCTTATCGCAGGAGCAGGGCACACTTTCTGCCGATTGATGACTTAAGCGGTCGAGAGACCGCCTCAATCCAAGCGAGGTGTAGCCATGACGTTCTCCGATCACAAACCCAACGCCGATTTCACGGATGTCGGTGGGTCTTCCACAGCGGGTAGCTCGTCCGGCACGGGAGGAACGGCAGACTTCTCGGACGTGAGAGCCGGTAGCTCGTCGACTGCGGCCGGCACCGGGACGACCTACACCGTCAAGGCGGGCGACAACCTGAGCAAGATCGCCAAGCAGTTCTACGGCGACCCAGGCAAGTGGAAAAAAATTCACGCCGCGAACAGCGACAAGATTCCGAATCCCGACCTGATCCACCCGGGTCTGGAGCTTACCATCCCCGCAGCCTAGACAGGAGAACGATGATGCAATCCATCAACCGGGGAATCGTATCGGCGACTGCGTTGCTGCTCTTGCTCTCAGTCGCCGCGTGCAGCAAAAAGGATGACGCCGGCGTCAACGACACGACATCGCTCGGCGGTACGCCCGACTCTGGGCCGCTTCGCGTCAGCGATATCGAGATCGGCAAACGGATCGGCGCCGACAAGAGAATCAACGATAAGACCGACGACTTCGCGGTCCGCGACACGATTCACGTGTCGGTCGTGACGGACGGGGCTTCGACGTCAGCGAAGCTCACCGCCAAGTGGACGTTCAACGACAAGCAGGTCGTCGACGAGTCGAGCCAGACCATCTCTCCGGCGGGCGGCACGACCGTGACCGAATTCCACATCACCAAGGCATCCGCCTGGCCGACGGGGAAGTACAAGGTCGAGATCATGCTCGATGGGGTTTCGGCCGGCACCAAGGAATTTCAGGTAAAGTAGCGCAGGGAAAACACAAACGCCGCAATTCCTGGAAAGGAGTTGCGGCGAATCTATTTGGCGGTCTCCCGCCCAATCGTGCCACGCGCGCCGTCATTGGAACTCTACGTCCTACCGAGCGGCGGCGGGCAGCTAATCAAATTTCTAAAAAAGCGAGTGGAGCTGAGGGGGATCGAACCCCTGACCTCTGCAGTGCGATTGCAGCGCTCTCCCAGCTGAGCTACAGCCCCGCGCGAACGCGACGGACTGTCCTCGAACCTGGTCGGGCTGATCCGTCGCACCGGATCAAAGCAAAAGCCCCGCGGAACAACGCGGGGCCGCTCTTTACATAAGGTAGCGGATCCGCGCCTGAAGTCAAGACCCAGGCAATGTCTCAGGCCTGTAACTCTATGCCCAGCCGTAAGATACCCGGCGGGCAACATGGGTAGGACGCTCAAACATTGGAAATGGTAACAACTGCAACTTCAACTGAGAACTGCCAAGCTACCTGCTGCCGGCTTGAAGCTGCCCGCAACCA
>DASQFV010000281.1:0-2717 GCA_035632975.1 Nitrospiraceae bacterium | reverse complement strand
AGGCTGCGGTGAGCCATAGGCCGGCGCCGACGAGACCGATTGCATACCCCCAGGCGAATCGAGAAGAGCCCATCTGTTCGATCACTGGCAGGCCCACGGTCCTGAACGCTTTGTTGGCGAAGAGGATGGCGACGAGAGTCGTGAGTGGAAGGACGAGGTTGCGGAGAAAGCTTGAACCGCGGCCGTTGTCTGGGATTTTTTGAGAAGCAGCGAAGGCGAAGACCCCGAGGATGGCGAGCGCGAGGAGGTTTGCAACCAGTCGAATGGCATGAGGCCCACTGATCTGCAGATACGGGACCGAAACAGTTTGGGCCAATGCCAGGCTGCTCAGCAAGGGGCCGGCCAGGAGCATAGCCAAGATGGCAAAAGTATAGGGAGCAATCCAAGTCCAGGATTTCGACATAGGAATCTTTGAGGATGTCCTTAACGGCTCAAAGTGTAGCGGATGGGATGGGAGAGTCAACGAATTGGAAGAAATGAGCAACGGTGCTCTTGACACCCGTGATGCGTGAATTGTGAAGTAAATCTCGCATGCCAGAAAGCATGCTTGTCTGCGAACGACGAGATACGAGTTACGAATGACCAACGAAGAGGGCGGCTTTCTTGAGCGGCTCAAGCAGCCTCTCGGGAACCTTTAAATCCCCACGGCCCGTACCAACCTCGATGTCCGGCTTGGTGATGCCGTGGAAATCGCTTCCACCGGTCACCAGCACGTTCAGCCGCTTGGCCAGGTCGAGATACTCCGTCGTCTGTCGCTTCGTGTGGGTACTGTAGTGGACTTCGATGCCGCCGAGGCCTTCGGCTTTCAATGTCGTCAGGAGTGTGTTCAGTCCTTCTCCAGACACCTTGGTCCAGGTAGGATGGGCCAGCACGGCCACGCCTCCGGCGGCTCTGATCCAGGCAATGGCATCCGCCGGCTGGGGCAGTTCACGCGCCACGTAGGCTGGGCGTCCCTCTGCCAGATATCGGTCAAAGGCGTCTTTGGCGGACGTGACATACTTCTTGTCCATTAAGAGCCGCGCAATGTGCGGTCGGCCAACCGAATCCGTGCCGGCCAGAGCCCGTACATCTTCATAGGTCACGTCCAGCCCCAATGATCGCAGTCGTTCGATGATCTGAGGGTTGCGGCTATGCCGACTCTCGCGCAAGGCGGCCAAGTGTTGATTCAGCTCAGGGTCTTGCCACTGTATGCAATAGCCAAGGATATGGAGCTCACTATTGCCAAAGGAGGAGCTGATTTCCACGCCGGGAATGATTTCAATTCCCAGCTCAGCTCCGGCTGCAATGGCGTCGGGAATGCCGGACACAATGTCGTGGTCCGTAATGGCCAGCGCGGTGACCCTTGCTTTGTGGGCGAGCCGTAACACCTCAGCCGGCGAGAGACTTCCATCGGAGTGGGTCGTATGGAGATGGAGATCGATGCGACTCATGTCGACTCGTGCGGCAGGCTGCTGAGGCCCGCTTGTTGTGCGACGAGTTGCGCGGTGAAGACAGAACCGTGTCCATGGCCGCCGTCGCGTTCGCCTTCGTCGTACGACAGCACGCGGAGATTGGACGTGAGCCGGAGCAATTCATTGTGCGCGAGGCAAAATTCCCATCGGCGCGGATGGCGATGGCGCAAGTAGTTGTCGATGGTGAAGGTTTCGTAGATCAAGACCCCGTTCGGCTTCAGCGATTCGATGAGCGCGGGAAACAGTGCGCGATGGAGATAGAAGAACGCGACGATCACGTCATATTCCTGCTTCGGAAATTCCGGCCGTTCATCGGTTGTTCGTTCGAGGTCCACCGTCCGGACACTGAGATTTGGGATGTTCCGTTGTTTCGCCGTGGCAGCGAGCTGGGCCATAGCCTGTTCATCGCGGTCTATCGCATCGACTTGAAAGCCGTGCGAGGCGAGATAGAGCGCGTTGCGTCCAGACCCAGCCGCGACGTCGAGCGCCTTGCCTTTCGGTAAGCGATGGAGTTGCTGAGTCAGAAACCGAGCCGGAGTTGGTCCCGCATCCTGAATCTGGTGAGCCAGGCGTGATCGTTCGAGTTGCACGCCCACCGATCCGGTCACATGCTCCATCGGAGGCGCAAGCTTCCGCAGCCAAATCTTGGCCCGTTCGATGGGAAATTCCGCAAAGAGCATGGTGAGGAGCCGTTCCGCGAATGTTTCCAGCAGCGCGCAATCCTGCGTCGCGCCGATCTCGATAGCCCGATCTGCAACTTGCGCATAGTCGACCGTGTGGTGGATGTCATCCGAAGTCGCCGCCGGTTCAGTCTGACACTCCAGTTCCAGGTCCACCGCCAACGGTTGAGGCCGTCGTCGCTCCTCCGGAGTCACGCCGCAGCGCCCCTGAAACTCCAGCCGTTCTATGATGACCTTCCCAGCCATGGGAGCATTCTCAAGGATCGGATTGTGAGCTGTCAATAAAACGAAGGAGGGGGGAGTGGAACGACACCCGCGCTGATCCCTTGCTCCCGGAGCGCGCGCCTGGGAAGGGCCTCGCTCGACGGACGCAGTGAGACCAGCACTGGTGTCTTTCCAGGGACCAAGTGACAAGAAGCGTACATTTACGGCTCTTTGGGGGTAAGGGGAGGAGGTATCTGAACCCTCCTATTCTTTCGTTCGGTGCCATGGTCATTTCAGGCCTTCCACTTCGGTCAGGCCTCGGTGGGTCCCCGCCCTTCCGACAACAGGCTCCGAACCCGCTCTCCCTTTGCACCGAACATGA
>DASQFV010000280.1:0-5560 GCA_035632975.1 Nitrospiraceae bacterium | reverse complement strand
ATACGTGAACCCTGTCAATGGTCAATCGTCTATCGATAATAGAGTCCCGCACTCCCAAGATGACTTCAACTGCGCCCCTCGAGCGAGCACATTCTGATCGTACGCGCTCTGGGACCACAGAAGTCGCCCTGACCACCCCTCTCTTCCTTCCTTCCTCAGGCGGCGGGCAAGAGGTTTACGCGGGACAGCTAGGTTGGGCTCTCCTGCGCGCATCGAACGAGCACCGCTTCACCGTGCGCGTTCTGCGAGCAAGGAGTCCACCTAGCTGTCCCGCGTCCCCGCTACACCGTCAAATGCTTCTTCACCATTTCCGCACTCAACTCATCACTCTTGCCCGCAACCACCACCGCCCCTTTGGCCATCACCACATACTTCTCCGCCAGGCGAGCGGCAAAGTGGAGCCCCTGCTCGACCAACAAAATGGCAAACCGTCTGGAATTCTTGAACCCGATAATCACGTCTTCAATTTGATCCACGATCGAGGGTTGAATCCCTTCAGTCGGCTCATCGAGCAAGAGCAGCTTGGGATTCGACAAGATCGCGCGGCCGATCGCCAGCTGCTGCTGTTCGCCGCCGCTCAGGACGCCGCCAGGACGATTGAGAATTTGTGGTAGCTTGGGAAAGAGGTGGTAGACTTCGTCGAACACTGTCTTCTCAACCGTCCCGTTCGGCTTGTCCGACCTCGCCCAGAAGCCGAGCAGAAGGTTCTCCCGGACCGTCAGATGAGGAAGGATCTCCCGGCCCTGCGGCACGTAGGCCAACCCCCGGCGTGCTCGCCCGTCGGTCGCCTCCTTCGTGACATCGGCTCCATTAAACATCATCCGCCCTGACCTCGCGGGCAGGAGGCCGGTCAATACCTTCAATGTGGTCGTCTTGCCGACACCGTTCCGGCCCATGAGACACACGACCTCTCCGGAATCGATCGTAAAGGACACATCGCGGAGAATGTGGCTTTCGCCGTAGTAGGCGTTGATTTTTTCAAGCTGGAGCATGGTGTAGCTTCGGTTGGCTCCACAGGATGTTCAAAAGGGCCATATTTCTCACCCTCCCAACCCCGGCGCGCCAAGACGCTCCGTTCCGCGGGCAAGGCCGCAGCGAGCTATCGCTTAATAAGGGGTGGCTGGGATGATCCCAACTGCGCGCGTCCAACGAGGGGAGTCCGCGACCGCGCGTTGCGCGAGCACGGGGATCGTCCCAGCTACCCCGTCCCCTTTTCAGCATCCTGCTAATGCGCAACCTTCTGTCGGCCCAAGTATATTTCTCGTACGCGGTCATCTGCCTGCACCTTCTCGACGGTGCCTTCGCAAATGACGGTGCCCTCGTGCAACACCGTCACGATACGGGCGATCTGCCGGACAAACTCCATGTCATGCTCGATGACGACGATCGCATGTTTCTCCGCCAACGATTGGAGCAATCGACCCGTCTGTTCCGTTTCTTTGTCGGTCATCCCTGCGACCGGTTCATCGACGAGGAGCAACGAGGGGTCTAGCAAAATCACCATGCCGATTTCGAGCCATTGCTTCTGACCGTGCGACAGAGACCCGGCTCTGGTATGCGCAAAGTCTTTCAGGCCAATCGTTTCGAGGTTCTGCGCGATGGTTTCTCGTTCCACCGCCGTCGATTTCCCAAACAGTGTTGGGAAAACACCCTTGCTGCTCCGTTTCAACGACAGGTCGAGGTTTTCCCACACGGTCAGATTTCCATAGATGGATGGGGCTTGGAACTTTCGCCCGATGCCGAGGGCGACGATTTCATCTTCGCGTTTTCCAACCAGGTTAACCGTCTTACCAAAAATGACACGGCCGCCGGCCGGCTTGGTCTTCCCGCACACGACATCGAGCAAGGTCGTTTTCCCTGCCCCGTTCGGCCCAATGACCACGCGGAGTTCGTTGTAATTGACAATGAAGTTCAGGTTGTTGAGCGCTTTAAAGCCGTCGTAATCGACAACGACGCCTTCTAGAGTGATAATGGGTAGGGATTCGGTCATCTCAGCGCTTCCCCTCCGACACAGCCGCTTTTCCCTCACCGGTTTTACGCGAGCTCAGGAGACTCTTCCCTTTTCGAATCATGCCGACCAACCCATCAGGGAACAACAGTACCACCAACACAAAGAGTCCGCCGAGGATGAAGGGCCAGAGTTCGGGAAAATAATTCGTGAGCACGCTGCGGCCATAATTCACGCTCACGGCCCCTAATACCGCTCCCGCCAGACTGCCACGGCCACCCACCGCCACCCAAATGACCATTTCAAGTGATGGCAGAACTCCTATTTGCGCCGGCGTGATGATGCCGACCTGAGGGGCGTACAGCATCCCGGCCAATCCGGCCAGGGCCGCGGCCACGACAAAGACGAACAATTTGTAGTTGGCCGGGGTGTAACCGGAAAAGACGACGCGCTTCTCGCTGTCCCGCACGGCGATCAGCACCCGGCCGGCCCGCGAGCGAATGATCCAACGGCACAAGAGATAGGCCCCGCCGAGACAGAGCACGGTGAGTATATACAACCCCCGCTGCGTGCCGGGTTCGGAGAGCCGATAACCGAGCACCTGCTTGAAATCGGTCAATCCGTTCGTGCCGCCGAGCTTCGTGTCGTTCCGGTTAAAGACCAGCCAGGCAACGAGCGCCAGCGCCTGCGTAATGATCGCGAAATAGACACCTTTGATGCGGCTGCGGAAGGCGAAAAATCCGAACACTAACGCGAATAACATCGGCACCAGGACCGCTCCAATGACTGCAACCGGAAAACTATAGAACGGATACCAGAAAAGGGGCAATTCTTTAAACTGGTTCCAGACCATGAAGTCCGGCAGATCGCTGCCATAGACGCTTTCTTTTCCGATCGTGAGCATCATGTGCATGCCCATGCAGTACGCGCCTAATCCGAAAAACACGCCTTGCCCCAAGCTCAAAATGCCGGTGTAGCCCCAGATGAGATCGAGCCCAAGAGCCAGAATCCCATAGGCGAGAAATTTTCCGAATCGATTCAGGCTGAAATCGGAGAGGTGCAGCCACGAATCTTCCGGCGGCAAGACGTTCAGGAGCGGCATGGCCACGAGCAGAATGAAGCCAACAGCCCAGAAGGCCAGACCTCCGCCGCGATTCGTGTCCGTTGTTCTGTCACTCATCTTCTGCGCTATACCCGTTCTTAATCGGCATCTCGTCCCTTCATCGCAAACAGTCCAGCCGGCCGCCACTGCAAGAACAGAATCACCAGCACGAGGATGAAGACCTTGCCGTACACGGCGCCGGAATACGGCTCGATCAGCTTGTTCAGCCCGCCGATCCCCAGCGAGGCCACGATCGTGCCCGCCAGTTTCCCGACCCCGCCGGTGACCACCACCATGAAGGCGTCGACGATGTAGTTCTGGCCGAGGCCTGGGTCGACGTTCCCGACCATCGTGAGCGCCCAGCCCGCGATGCCCGCCAGCCCCGATCCGAACGCAAAGGTATAGGAGTCGACTTTTCTGGTTGGAATGCCGAGACAGGCGCTCATATTACGATTTTGGGTCACCGCCCGTACGCGTAACCCGAGATTCGATCTAAAGAGGGTGTAATAAATTGCAAGAACGCAAATGATCGAAAGCGCGATGATGAAAATTCGATTATACGGCAGATAGACCCCGACCATCACTTGAGCGCCACCTCTGAGCGGCACTGGAGCGATCACGGCGGTGAGATCGCCGAAGTAGACCCGGGCTGCCTGCATGAGGACCAAGCTCACTCCCCAGGTCGCCAACATGGTTTCGAGTGGACGTCCATAGAGAAACCGGATGACCGTCGCCTCCAACACCCATCCAAAGACGGCGGCCACGAGGAATGAAACCGGCAATGCCGCGGGAAAATACCAGTCAAAAACATCGGACGAAAACCAGGCAGTGAAACATTGTTGCGTGACAAACGTCGCGTAGGCGCCGACCATCATCAGCTCGCCATGGGCCATGTTGATGACGCCCATCAAACCAAAGACGATCGCCAATCCCAACGACATGATCAGCAGAATCGAACTCAGGCTGATTCCGCGAAAGAAGGTTTCAATGACATTCGACCAGACACCCCAGGTTTCAATGCGGTCGATCGCGACGCCGGCGGCCTTCGCCACCGTCTTCTGCGATTCGGTCGCCTCGGCACCATCGCCGGCCGCGACCAGTTGCTTCAAGACGGGCACCCCGTTCTGACTGCCGAGTTCGCCGAGCTTATCAGCTGCTGCGGCTTTGATCGACGGATCGTCCGATGCGAGCTTGATCAGCGCCACAGACTCCTCCATCGTGTAGCGTACCCACTTGTTCGGCTCGTTCGCCCGGGCGGCATCCAGCCACGGAATCACCGAGGGATTACCGGAGGAGCCGAGATCCGCCGCAGCCGAGCGGCGAACGTCGGTGCTGGGGCTGGTGAGTTTCGCTCGATTCTTGAGGAGATCCATGAGCGGCTTGATGGCCTGCCGGATGCTACGGTCTGCAGTGGCACGGATCTCCTCCAGCCGAGGTACCAGGCTGACATCGCCCTGTTCGATCAACACGCGAACCGCTGCGCCGCGGATGGATTCGTCTTCGCTGGTCACCTGGGTGAGGGCTTGCTCTATCGAAGAAGTCGGAGGAGCGGCGACAGGCCCATCCGCTGCGATCGTCCAACCTTGTCCAGAGAAGAGGAACAGTCCCGCGACACCTAGTGCTGCAACGGTGCGACCCAGAGAAATGATCATGATGGTGAACTGCTCCTTCACAAGACACACGAATGACGTAGACATCTCGTCTCGTCAACCGAAATTCTCGCACGCGGCAGAGGGGGCTACTCAGTAGCCCCCTCTACCGTGACGGACTATTTTTGATACGTCCCTTGATGACCGATCCAGTCGCAGCCCTTGTCCGGATTCGTAAATTCGCTCCAGGGTTCCGGCTTCACCAGCCCCTTCGAACGGGAGACTGTCTTGAACTGCCCGTCCGCCAAGATCTCACCCATGAGCACCGGTCTATAGGTATGGTGATTGGCCGCGTCCATCATGATCTCGCCGCCCGGCGCCAGGAACTTGCTGCCATAGACCGCCTTTCGGACCTTGTCGACTTCAATCGACCCGGCCTTCTCCATGGCTTGCTTCACGATATACACGCCGAAGTAGGCGGCCTCGATCGGATCGTCCGTGACCCGCTTGTCGCCATCCGGCAGGTTGTTCTTCTTGCAGTAGGCTTTGAAATTGGCCACGAACTGCTTGTTCTGCGGCGTATCGACGCTTTGAAAATAATTCCACGCCGCCAGGTGACCGACCAGCGCGGACGTATCCATTCCGCGCAACTCGTCCTCCGCGACACTGAAGGCCATGATCGGAGCATCTTCGGCCCGCAAGCCTTGATTCGCAAACTCTTTGTAGAAAGGCACATTGCTGTCGCCGTTGATCGTACTGATCACACAGGCTCCGCCGCCCGCTGCAAACTTCTTAATCTTCCCGCAGATGGTTTGGTAGTCCTGATGGTGGAACGGAGTGTATTCTTCCATGATGCGGTCCACCGGCACTTTCTTCGCCAGCAGCATCGCCCTCAGGATCTTGTTGGTGGTGCGAGGATAC
>DASQFV010000279.1:0-1884 GCA_035632975.1 Nitrospiraceae bacterium | reverse complement strand
CGACACGTGACCCTTTTCGCTTGAACCCCATCGGCTCCGGCCTCCTGTTTTCGCAATCATAGCAAGCGGTCCTACAACTCGAAAGGAAATTGCCAAATAGCGCTACAGCTTTTCCACTACGAGGGCACGCACCTGCTCCATGCGCCCTCGATTGACCCCCAGATCGCCGTACCCGGTGCGAGAGGCAGATCGGAAGTGGATGGTCTTGGCTTCGTCATCAAAGAGAAATTCCACGTCGTCGACGAATCGCAGCAACAGGCTGGTGAATTCGTAGTGGAGATACGACTCGTCTTCCTCAACGAGCTTGGTGCGGGGAAGTGATTGAACGATGGCTTTCAACGCTTCCTTCGCTTCCGCGCGAGACTTGCGATAGTGAAACGGCGCGATGGCATGGCCCTCATCCGGAGCCTGGGTGGAGACACAGTTGGGACTGGCTGGGCAGGGTCCTAAAGTACGAGGGCTCATGTGCCACCTGTTAACGCCTTACAAGGGAAGAGCACTCACAATGTCGCGCAACCAGATCTCACAAATCAATACTGCGTCGGGAGGGACGAGATCCGGGATGCCTTTGTCTCGATAGGCTAGGTGCGGACTCACTCGGACCTTCCGATAGCCGCCGACTTTCATCCCTATCAGCGAATGCTCGACGCCCACGATGGCTTGACGTCGTCCGAGTACGGTGCGGTGATCGATGAAGGTGATGCCGCCTTCGACTCGGACCATCTCTTTCGGAAGATGCTCTGCCTGCTTTGTATTAAGGGGCAACTCTTCCCCTTGGTTGAGAAACACCCTCGTGTTGTAGACGACACAGTCGCCTTTGTTCGCAGACGTCCCAGCTCCTTCTTGTTCCTCAAGCAGCTTGAGACCACTGAGAGGTTTCATGGCATTAGTACAAGAGTGTTCTGAGTGTCGCCCCTGTTTCTCCCCGCTCTGTCACCACAACAGACACTCGCCCGACAACTCTCCCGTCTTCGGTTTCAACGTCCACGCGCCAGTCCCCCGGATCGAGCCGCTGCTTGAATGTGTACGCGCGGTAGCCGCCTTCCCGGCCGCCCGCAATCTTGATCGGAATCTTGTCGGCATGAGTGAAGGGCTTGTCGCTGTTCGTGCGGAAGTACCAATGGTGGTAGACCGTGGTGTTCAGCGCCACCGGGGCGAAGACGGCGGTGAAACAGTAAACGGGCTCATCGGCTGGATACGGATTCTGGGAGCGCTTCCACACTTGATACCATTCGCGATCGAAACTGAGCGCAAACCGGTCGTCCTGCTTCTGCACCTCTCGGTACATGCCGCCGAACTTCATCGAAAGCGGCACGGGCGGAATCCAATTCAAGAAATAGAACCCGACCAGGAGGCCAATGAGAGCAATCGCGGGTCCTCCGACCAATATCGTTTCCTTCTGCGACCGTTTTGGATTGCGTTGATAGATCAACTGGACCAGGCGCAGCGTCACGCCCACACTCAGCGCGGCTCCGAGGAGGAACACCCATGTTCCGATGGTCCCGACCATAACTGGCAGGAAGAACGTGAAGAAGCTGAAGCTGGCCAGGGCGTATAGCGCAACGAGCAGGCGCAAGTTCGAGAGGCGGTCGCGCAAGAATTCGTTGGCCATGAGCAGCAGGACGAGCACGCCCAGGAAGACCCCGGTGCGTGTAAGCGTCGCACTGCGCGAGTAAAAGACGGCATAGGCGCTGAAGAGCCCACCCAGGAGAAACTGCATCGCCATCGGATAGTAGGGCCGAGCCTTGATCAGGAATCTTTCGAATGACGAGCCTTGAGGTTCGATTGCGGCCGGCTCCACCGCGGCCACGCCAAGACGACCCGTGAGGACGATGAGAAAACCGAGCGCCGCGAGGTAGAGGAGGAGAATCAGATTGTCTTGCA
>DASQFV010000278.1:0-2211 GCA_035632975.1 Nitrospiraceae bacterium | reverse complement strand
TGAGGAACGGCCTCAACCTCTTAGGCGTCTCCTCTTTTATTCAACAAGTCGTGATCGGCTCAGTTATCATCCTCGCCGTGCTGATCGATATGGCATTAAAGCGGCGAGGGAAGTAGCACGTAACACCGGGGTCCCAACGCGGGCAGACCGCGTGGATGGGAAAACATCTGTGAAGAAGGAGAAACGTCTATGAAGAAGGGTCTGGTTTTTATTCTCTTGGGAGTCCTGTCAATTACTCTTCTGAGTTGTCAGCGAGGCACCGACCAGGCTGGCGGCGCTCCAAGAATCGCTCTCGTACTTAAAACTCTAAACAACCCCTTCTTTATCGACATGCAAAAGGGAGCCGAGGACGCGGCCCAAAAGTTGGGGGTTAATCTGATCGTGCAAGCCGCAGAACGCGAGGTTGACGTCGAAAAGCAGATGCAGATCATAGAGAATCTGATTCAAACCAAAGTCGCGGCGCTGTGCGTGACGCCGAGCGGCTCGAGGGAGATTGTTCCTGCCATTGAAAAGGCCAACCGCGCGGGCATTCCTGTGGTCATCGTAGATACACGCGTGGATCCTAAGACCATGGGTGAATCGAAGGGGAAGATCGCGACCTTTATCGGCTCGGACAACTACGAGGGCGGCAAGCTCGCTGGCGAATTCATCGCAAAAAAACTGGGCGGCAAAGGCAAGGTCGCGATACTGGAAGGCATTCCGGGTCATGAGACCGGCGACTCCAGGCTGAAAGGCTTCCGCGACGCCATCAAGGCGACCCCGGGGATCGAGATCGTCGCCTCCCAGACCGCAAACTGGGAAAGAGACCAGGGCTTCAACGTTTTCCAGAACATCCTTCAGTCTCACCCTGACGTGCAGGCCGTGTTTGCTTGTAGCGACTTGATGGCGTTGGGCGCCGTCGAAGCCATTGCCGCCGCAAAAAAGACCGGGCAGATCACCGTCGTCGGCTTTGACGCTTCGGACGAAGCCCGCAAGGCCGTGCTGAGCGGCACCATGGACGCCACCGTCGCGCAGTCTCCCGCCACGATGGGCGCGATGGCGGTGGAGAACGCGTACCACTTGCTTAAGGGTGAGCAGGTAAAAGAGGAGTTCGTTGTTCCTATCAAACTGATCACTAAAGAAAATGCAGGTGCGATGGACGCAAGCAAATGAGGTGATCTAAGGCGGCCCATGGAGGAAGAAGATAGGACAAAATCATGAGAATTCTGCTGGCTGCTGTCAAAGGCCGCTGAATGTTCCGTACCGAAAGAGTTGAAATAGCGCAGTGAGACAAGTAGGAGTTAAGAACAGATGAGTAAGAAGCTAGGCATTGGCGTGATCGGGTTAGGCCGACTGGGCAGCGCGTATGCCAAATATTTTACGGGCCGTATTCCCGGAGCGGCACTGGTGGCCGTGTCGGACGTGATCGAATCTACTGTTACCTCACTGGCCGCGGAGTTAGGCGTCTCCAAACATTATGTTAGCTACCAAGACTTGATCGCTGACGAAGAAGTCGAGGGCGTGGTCATTGTTAGCCCCACCAGTACGCATAAACAGGTTGTGCTTGAAGCAGCGAAACGCGGGGTACCGATCTTTTGTGAGAAGCCACTATCAATTTCGGTGGCAGAGGCGCGCGCAATGCTCCGCACCGTCGAGCAGGCTGGCGTCTTCTTCCAAATGGGTTTTATGAGACGCTTCGACAAAGGGTATGTGGGGGCAAAACGCAAGATTGTGGAGGGAGTGATCGGCACGCCGGTGCTCTTCAAATCATCCTCGCGCGACCCGTACCGCCCGAGCCTTGAATACCTCGACCCAGCACACAGCGGCGGGTTGTTAATAGACTGCGGCATCCATGATCTCGACCTCGCGCGTTGGTTCATGGGTGAAATAGCAAGCGTGTACAGCATCGGCGGGACGCTGGCCTACCCGGAGATGAAAGCTATCGGTGACATTGATAACGCCGTCACGAGCCTCTATTTCGCCAGTGGCTCACTGGGCGTGATTGATCTAAGTCGGAATGGCGTTTATGGCTACGACATCCGTACAGAGATCCTAGGGACTACAGGCACACTAAAGATCGGGTACCTTCGTGAAACCCCGATTTTGGTTATGACCAAGGACGGCATCACCCATGACACCGTGCCTTACTTTACGGAGCGCTTCGAACAAGCTTACATCACGCAACTCCAGGATTTCGTGAACAACGTCTTGCAAGGCAAGCCGCCAGCCGTT
>DASQFV010000277.1:0-3339 GCA_035632975.1 Nitrospiraceae bacterium | reverse complement strand
GACCCCGGCTGAGTTGATCACCGGCATCATCACCGAAAGGGGTATCTTCAAGCCGGGCGAACTCGCAGACGAATTTCAGCGAAATGTGACCCGGGCGACGTGAGCCAGTTATCTTGCCTTTTACCCTTGGACACTCATGAGTCCTATTGCCGTCGTACGAGGAGGGTCATCGCCATGCTTCGCCTCATCCGCCAAGCTCACGCCGAATTGATGCAGAGAGTCAAGAGCTAGAGGATTGCTGGCTTCTCGTTCTTCCCACTGAGATGGCCCCGGAATAACAGACACGTGAATTAAGCTCCACTCTCCTGCCGTTCGAACTCCTCTGGGCTCCGGTAGCCAAGCGCCTGATGCAAGCGCTGAGGGTTGTAGAGCCCTTCGATGGATTCCACAATCGCCTGCCGCGCTTTCTCTGACCCTTGCAAGCTCATTATCAGCCACTTATAATGCGCCAAGAGCCTGTCCGACAATGCCTTCGTGACGAGGCGAATGACGCGCTGGCCGATGCACGACCGCAGGTCACGAGGAACCGCAGGCGTATTCACTGGAATACGTTGAGGATTTGTCGGGGCCGAGAACAACGCAGATGCCTGTGCGTCGTTCGCCGCAGTAGAAGGTCAATGTCGGACAGGCTCCTAGACTGTTCAATTGAGCCTTTAACTGTCTGGAGAAACCTCAGAGCCCATGAGTGAACGAACATTAGCCATCATCAAGCCTGATGCGGTGAAGAAGAACGCGATTGGGGATATTATTGCCCGCTATGACAAAGCCGGCCTGAAGCCAGTGGCCATTCGCATGATGCAGTTCTCCAAATCGACAGCGGAGGGGTTTTATGCCGTGCATAAGGCTCGTCCGTTTTTCGATAGCCTCTGTAGATTTATGTCGTCGGGTCCGGTCGTGGTGCTGGTCCTGCAGGGTGACAACGCGATCAAGCAGAATCGGGAGCTGATGGGTGCGACGGATCCGGCCAAGGCGGTGGCGGGCACGATTCGCAAGGCCCATGGGGCGAATATCGAATTTAATGCCGTGCATGGATCCGATTCTCCGGAAACTGCCAAGTTCGAGATTGGATATTTCTTTCCTGGAATGGATCTAACCGGATAGGGGTAGCCCTTCTATAATAGGCTGCGGAAAGGCTATGTTGGTACGCTAAAAATTTGATGGATCGCACGTGGGCACAACAGTAACACACCCTCGTAGGATGCTCAAAAATGCCGTCCAGCGAGGCCGCAGCGAGTGAAGAGGCGAGGATGTACATACCGCACTTCGTGTGGGCAGTTCGCCTCTAGTATGGGTCTGGGCGAACGGAAAATCCCCTACAGCGTTTCCGACCTCCGAGAAACTCCTACTCAACGTGAAGTCTCTGAGCGATGAGAGAACAAAACAGGCGGGGTTTTTCAGCATCCTGCTAAAAAGGGAACGTGTATGATTCCCATCGACCTCCATTACCACCAAGAGCATGAATGGGTGCGAGCGAGCGGCACGCAGGCTACTGTTGGTATCAGTCATTTTGCCCAAGATGCGTTGGGCGATATCGTCTTCATCGACATGCCGAAGCTTGGTGCCGTTGTCAAGGCCGGGCAGCAGATCGGTGAGGTAGAATCGACCAAGACGACCTCCACGATCTACACGCCCGTGAGCGGCACCATTGCCAAGGTCAATGCCGACTTGAAAGACCACCCAGAAGTGGTGAACTCCGATCCCTATGGTAAAGGCTGGATGGTGGTAATTGATCTGTCGAACGCGAGCGAAGTCGATAAGCTGATGACCTCAGCACAGTATGAAGCATTTCTTGCCAGCCAGAAACATTGAATCATTTGTGCATTGAATTATTGAACCATTGTGTGATTGGATCATTGGTGAGTTCTCGCAATGAATCAATCGGCAATGAGCCGATGACTCAATGACTTCCCAGAAGCACATCGCCGTTCTCGGCGCTGGACCTGGCGGCTATGTCGCCGCGATCCGGGCAGCCCAGCTTGGCGCCCGTGTCACCGTCATTGAGTCCCACGCGCTTGGCGGCGTCTGCTTGAATTGGGGCTGCATTCCCAGTAAGGCTCTCCTGTCGGTCGTCGAACTCGGCGACAAGGTCAAAGAAGCCGAGGTCTTGGGGTTGCTCGTCCAAGGACCAGTCACGTACGATCTCGCTCGGATGGTCACCCGAAAAAATGCGGTAGTGGCAACTCTCGTGAAGGGCATTGCCACACTCTTCAAGGCGTGGAATATCGAGCATGTACAGGGGACCGGATCACTGCGAGATCGTCAGACGATTACGGTGACCAGATCCGATGGTGCATCGCGGGATGTTCAGGCTGACGCAATCGTGATTGCCACTGGGTCGTCCTGGCCGAACCTGCCGCAGTTTCCGATCGACGGACAGCAGCTGCTCACAAGCCAGCACCTCCTGGATCTCGATCGCATTCCTGCCAGTCTGCTGATCGTCGGCGCGGGAGTCGAAGGATGCGAGTTTGCGGCGCTCTATAGCGGTCTAGGGACGGAGGTCACGATTGTTGAATTGATGGCGCGTGTGCTTCCGTTGGAGGATGACGACATCTCATCGACAATGGAGCGGGAGTTGAAGAAGCGCGGCGTGACGGTCCTGATCGGGACCACCGTCGAGAGACTGGAGCGGTTACCGACGACCATCACAGCGCATCTCAAAGATGGCACGCAGGTGCCGGCTGAGAAGTTGCTGGTGTCCGTGGGGCGGGGATTGAATAGCGGGAGCATTGGACTGGACCAGGTGGGAGTGCAGACGGGACAGCGAGGGGAGATTGTCGTCAACGAGCGGATGGAAACCACTGTGCCAGGGATTTACGCGATCGGCGACGTCGTCGGCAAGGCCATGTTGGCGCACGTGGCTTCGGCGCAGGGCAAAGTCGCGGCCGAGAATATCATGGGGCATCAGGCGACGGTCCGCTACGACGTCATCCCTGCCGGAATTTTTACCCTGCCAGAGATCGGCCGTGTCGGCGTGACGGAACAGCAAGCCCGTGAACGAGTCCAGGCTGCCGGGCAGAATCCCGACCAGGCACTCACGGTGGGACGTTTTCGATATGCCGGGTTGGGGAAGGCGCAAGCGACAGGGGACACGACGGGGTTCTTCAAGGTCATTGCCGAGTCACCGAGCGGCAAAATTTTAGGCGTGCATATCGTCGGAGCCCACGCAGCCGACCTGGTGCATGAAGCGGCCATGGCGATGCAAGTTGGGGCGACGGTGACGCAAATGGCGGGGATGATCCATGCCCATCCAACGCTGACTGAGGGCCTGATGGAAGCAGCTGAAGATGTCGCAGGGAAGGCGATTCATCAGGCGAGAAAGCGGACACAATAATGTGGCAA
>DASQFV010000276.1:0-2741 GCA_035632975.1 Nitrospiraceae bacterium | reverse complement strand
GCCGGGGATACACCCTCGACGCCGCTGCTGCAGGCACACGTTGGAGATCCGGTTGCGATTCACGTGCTGGGCGCGTTCAGCGAGCAGGTTCAGCTGTTCACCGTCGACGGCCACGAATGGCCGCATGAACCGTACATGCAGGGCGCGGATCAAGTCAGCACCATGGAGTTCGGCGGGTCTGAGGTTATCAACGCCTATCTCACAGGCGGCGCAGGAGGTCCGAACAAGATCGTCGGCGACTATCTGTGGAAGAACCAACGGCCGGCGTTTTCCAACGCAGGACAATGGGGCCTCTTCAAGGTCATGCCAATTGACGATCAGCGGATTCTCCCGTTGATGCCACAAGTTCCATCGCGCAAGACAGCGGAGCAGGAGAATGATGGCGGGGCTGTTTCGCTGACGTCAACGGTTGGATGGTAACAGCGTTGATGGCAGTGGCTCGTTGAAGAAGCGAACATACCGCCGGAACGAGTGCGAGGTCGGTTAAGTTCGTTCTGACCATGGGGGGAGTATTAATACTCCCCCCATCTATTTTGTTTCCATTTATTTTTACTGGTGGTGTGCATGACTGTACATGGGTGGCGTGTTGTGGCTTCTATCTGTCACTCGATCGTTCTAAGCATTCTTGTGAGCGGTTCCGTTGCCGCTTGGGCTTACGAGGAAACGGCGGTGTCGAACGGTGGAACGGTAACCGGGACGGTGCAGTTTTCCGGCGAACTTCCGGCGCCCACGTCATTTGAGCTTCGCCGATTTCCTGACCCGATCTATTGCGGAGCGTTGTCCGACGGGTCCGGGTACCGGCTGCTTCGAACAGTCGCAGTCGGAAGTCAGCAAGGTTTGAAAGATGTGATCGTGACGGTCGAAGGCATTGAGAAAGGCAAACCCTTCGGATTTACGGAAACGAAACTAGAGGCGAATGTTTGTCAGTTCGTCCCGTTCGTATCGGTCATGCGGGAACATCACCCATTGACAGTGACAAATCTGGACCCGGTATCGCACGATTTGCAGATCTATGAACGGGACCGCGAGCACGTGTTCATCATGTTCCACCGGCCGGCGCTTACCAAGGCCGGGACAAGCGATGTCGTCAGATTTACAGGGAACCGCCGCGACATCAGCATGCAATGCGGCATGCATGCCTTCATGCAGGGACATGGGCTTGCCGTCGAGAATCCGTATTACGCGATCACCGGTCTGGAGGGGACCTTTGAGATCAAGGATCTGCCGGCCGGCACGTACCGGATCAAGGCCTGGCATCCGACCCTGGGAGAGAAAGAGCAAGGTGTGACGGTGGCTGCGAACGGCACCACATCCTTGGGATTCAGCTTTGAGGCGAAATAGACATGGCGGTTTCTCGATACCTTCATGCGGTGATGATTGCTGTGTGTGGCGGCGTGATGGCGGCTCACGCGGTCGCTGCCGAAGTCGTATCGGCGCCCATGGTCAGTCGTGTCGAAGTCGTGCTGGCGAGCCAGTACAAGAACCAGGTGGCCGCATTAACGGAAGAGTTTTCCCAAGCGGGGATGCCCAACGTCCATTTTCAGTTTGCCAGACAGGGGCAACCTCCGCAAAATATCGGTCTGGGCCGAGAAGTTCCGGCTGACAAGGCGCGGGAAGTCATTCGGTTGGCGCTGAAATACAACCTCGGTGTGGGGATTTTGCTGCCGGAGCGACTCTTTCCTCCACGATTTGTGACGATCGCATCGTCGAACTACGACGACACGGTCGAATTTCCCATCGATCAGGCCGCTCTCGCCGGACTCCAGAATCAAAATCTCACGACAGACGAGTTTCATCGTCTCTACCGAGACCTGACATCGACCCCGATAGAACCTAAGGGCCGATACTAATTAAGGGAGAGATGTGAGGCTGCTTCAGCCGATCAGGGGCCGGATTATGCCGGCAGTCATGCTGGCAGCTCTAGCCACCCTGTGGCTTCCCTTTGTCTCGGATGAGAGCACTGCACGCGCATCAGAGCCATCCAGTGCTAGTCTGAAAGAGCAGGGCGACGGTCTGATGAAGAATGTTGAAGAAATGGTGGCGCATGGCGGTATGGGGGATGCAAAGGCCATCGTCCATCATTGCGAAGAAGCGACGCGTTATGCCGAGGCAATCATCAAGCATCTCTCACGGTCAGATCCCCATCGGGGCGATGCCATAACTCACCTTAATGAAGTGATCCGGCAGTGCAAACGTGTGGCGGATTTCGGCATCCACGCCGATCCAGGACAGCTTCTCAATCCCGCTACCAAAGCTCGTGCCGCTGCGTGGGAGTCGATGAAGTTGCTTGGGTTGACCAGGACGAACAAAGGCTAGCCTGTCTGACATTGACCGTTCGCCTCGTGCACTGGCCCCTCGCCCGGCTTTTATTCGATTTCGCCGCGAACCATCATGAATCATGAGGGCTGGTGCCACCGAGGAAGTAGGCGCCGAACGGGCTTTTTCACCCTCTTGTTTCAGATTGACCGGGTGGGGTAGACTTTTGTACCATACTCGGTCTGAAACTAGTCCCGCCAACGCGGATCTCAATTGCGATCGAGTCACCAGGGCGGAATACGTTCCCGTTTCCCCTCATGATTGGTGATAGGAAATAAGGGAACGAGAGAATAAACTGAGCGGTTGTTTGTTCATAACTAAGGAGGCAGTCACATGAGACAGGGTATATTATCAGCGGTATTGGGCGTGGCAGCCGTCGCGTTCATCGCGGCGCCTCTCACCTCATTCGCAGGCGGGAGCATTTC
>DASQFV010000275.1:0-9064 GCA_035632975.1 Nitrospiraceae bacterium | reverse complement strand
CGGACAGTCGCTTGCGATCAGCGGCAAGGTGACTGTGGCGCCGAACCTGGCTGGCAAGGGGTCTGCGACGGACACGTTGTTTGTGTTTGCACGCGAGGTGAGTGGGCCACCAATGCCTGTGGCGATCGTGCGGGCGACAAGGAAAGATTTACCCTTCACGTTCCGGCTCGATGACTCGACCAGCATGATGCCGTCCAGAAAACTCTCCGACGTAGGAACAGTGGTGATTGTGGCCCGTCTATCGAAATCCGGCAAGGCCATGCCGGAAAGTGGGGACCTGGAGGGGATAAGTCAGCCGGTGAAGCCTGGCATGGAGGGGATCACCATCGTCATCGATCGTGAAAGACCCTAGCGCCGGAAGTCCACATGCCTCTCTCTTCTATCGCCACGTCGCACGACCTCCTGCCGCTGTTCCATGCCGGGTCCTTTGGGTATTCAACTTGCAAGAGTCAGCCATGCAAATATTTTTCGCAAATCCCCATAAACCCCATTGACATATGATCTATGCTGAGATACATATGCGCGCGGCGCGAAGTAACAGGCTCACTTACGACCATAAACAAGAACAAGAATAGAAGATATGCCTAGACAGATACAGGTAGCATCAGCAGTCTTAACGGAAGGAGCATCAGCATGAACTCGAAGCTCTGGCTGAGTTGTGGTGCGCTGGCATGCGGAGTCTTGCTTGCGGGAACGGCGCAGGCTGATTTCCCCAGCGTCCCCAAGGAAACCTACGAGGCGCTGAAGCTTGACCGGGCAGCGAGCCCAAAGCAATTGCACGAGGCGTTGGTGAAACGCTATCTGGATCCTGCCGAAGGCTTTGGGAAAGGGAAGTACGGCCAGTATTGGGAGCCGATCTCATTCAGCAAGTACCTAGACCCTGCTTCCTTCTACAAACCACCGACATCGGTCAAGGATATCGCGACACGCGAGCAGTGCGTGAAATGCCACACCGACGAGTCGCCGGGCTGGGTGGCTATGTGGAAGAAGAGCACCCATGCGAATTTGGACAAGATCCGCAAGCTCACCGCCAAAGATGACACCTACTACAAGAAAGCGAAGTTGGAAGCGATTGAGACGAACCTCCGCTCGCTCGGCAAACTCGGCGCAAAAGAGCAATTGAAAGAAGTCGGCTGCATTGACTGCCACTATGATATCAACACGACGAAGAAGGCGGACCATCGCAAGGATATCCGAATGCCCACCGCCGACGTGTGTGCCAACTGCCACCTGCAGGAATTTGCCGAGCGCGAGTCCGAGCGCGACACTATCACCTGGCCGAAGGACCAGTGGCCGAAGGGCCGTCCGTCCCACGCACTGGACTACAGGGCCAATGTCGAAGTGGAAGTCTATGCCGGGATGTCGCAGCGCGAGATCGCCGACGGCTGCACCCAGTGCCACATCAATCAGAACAAGTGCGACATGTGCCATACCAGACATGAATTCTCAGTGGCTGACTCGCGCAAGCCTGAGGCCTGCGGCACCTGCCACAGCGGCGCCGACCACATCAACTGGGAAGCCTACACCATGTCGAAGCATGGTAAGCAGTATGAGGCAAAGGGGAAGAGCTGGAATTGGAACGTGGAACTCAAGGATGGGATTGCCAAGGGCGGGCAGGCCGCACCCACCTGCGCGAGCTGTCACATGGAATACCAAGGGAAGTTCTCTCACAACGTGGTGCGTAAAGTCCGCTGGGCGAACTATCCCTTTGTGCCCGGCATCCGAGAAAACATCAAGACAGACTGGGCCGATAAGCGCCTGGATGCTTGGGTCAAGACCTGTACCCAGTGTCACTCTGAGAGCTTCGCCCGTGCGTACCTAGAGTACATGGACAATGGTACCTACTCGGGGCTTGATAAATACGATGAGGCGCACGAAATAGTCCATCAACAGTACAAGGACGGTCTCCTCACCGGTCAGAAGGACAACAGGCCGAAGCCTCCGGCGCCGGTCCCACCGGGGTTCGAGCAATTTTTCCAGATATACTGGTCGAAGGGCAACAACCCTGCAGCGATCGAGCTCAAACTCTTTGAAATGGCTGAGGACCATCTGGTGCAGCTGCACGTGGCCCTCGCCCACCAACATTGGGGGTTCACCTATACCGTCGGCTGGGCTGCGATGAACCGGGCTTATGTCGAAATCATGGACGAGGACACCAAGCTCAAGGAGAAGGTGGCGTTTCAGGAACGGGTGGCTAAGCTCGAGGGGAGCAAAACGAGCCTGTTTGACTTCGACGGCACCGAGGGAAAGATCACGCTCGGTAGCTTGGGAGGCGGCATGCTGCTGACCGGCGGCCTCGCGCTCGCCGGATGGAGCAGGCGCAAGAAGAACAGACGGTGACAACTGGCGCAGCGCAGACGATGGAAGGTGCGCTGACGCGACCAAGCAACAGAATCCTCCCGTCGCTGGGAATCTTCCTGGTGGCGGGAGGTTTTCTTGTGTTCGGCTGGCTCGCGTACTTGTGGCTCAGTCCAGGGTCTGCGCCCTACCACTATAAGGTAGTGGAAGAGGGCGGTGTCGACAAGTTCGGCAAGCTTGGACTCGAAGCTTGGCCAGACCTCGGTATCAGCAAGCAGGAGGTTCTAGTCGAGGGGGTGGACCAGCCGGTAGCCTTGGCCTATCTTGCGCGACGCGGCAATGCTCCGCCCGTCATGCTCAACTGGGAAAACCGCAGCGGCGAGCCAGTGGTCTTCCTCGACGGCAAGCTCTCCGAGCTGACCGCACTAGCGACGGCCATCACTAAGCATGTCCCGAAAGACGCGGTCATCCTTGCATGGTGGGACACCTCGCGTCAGATCGGGCTGCTGACGGGCTACGAGACGGTATTTACCTCGCATCTCGGCGAACCCCTTATCATGCCTTCGCTTTGGCGCGCCAGAAGCGGGGCGATCGAGAAATACGAACGCGAGTTCTGGAGAGCCCCGGCAAGCGCCGAAGAGAGTCAGAAATTCCAACGATTTGCCGACGCGCTGGTGGCGAATCCGAGCGAAGGTGCGGCGATGCTGCGTGAACTGACCGGCGGGCGCGAGGCCTATGTTGCGGTTCATCTCTCGGATCTCTACAAGCTCGGACTAATGCGCCCCGAGCATCTCGATGTCGCCTACAAGGACTTCCCCTTGAAGGGTGGCGACGTGCATGGATTGAGCGGGATGGTGAAGCGCTGGCAGGCCGACAACAAACACACTGCTTACTCGGTGCATGGGTTGTCGGAAAACTTGGTGCGTGCCTACTTCCTGACCGGTGAGAAGAGCGGCAACACACTGCTCGCGCAGATGCTGCCCTTCACAACCACGCAGCCTCTCGAGTTGAAAGCTGTGCAGCTCGTCTATCAATACGGCGGTTATTGGGTGTATAAGATTCCACCGACGCAGCCGTCTAGTAGCTGATTTCTTGAGTGACAGAGGTGGGATGACCGGGTCTTGTAAATCTTTTATACTGACGATAAAGTGAAGCCATGAGCATGTTTTATAGTACGACCACGAAGAGTTTTTCTTAGAAAGGAGATACTGTGAATCATCCCATGACATACGCACTCGCCGCTGCGGCGTTGTTCGCGGTCTTAGTCGGAAGCGCTGCCGCCGAAACCGCGTTTGAGGGGAGGAAAAAATGCAGTAATTGTCACAAAAGTGAGTCCGACTCATGGATCAAAACCGCCCACGCCAAAGCTGTCGACTCGCTCAAAGCCAACAGGGACAAAGACAAGAACAAGGCCATGCTCAAGGCGAAACTCGATCCTAAGAAGGACTACACCAAGGATAAGGAATGTATCGGTTGCCACGTGACTGGGTTCGGGGTGGAAGGCGGGTATGAAATTACGGAGCCGGACAAGTTCTTGATAGGGGTGGGCTGTGAATCCTGCCATGGGGCTGGGCCGGACTATCGCAAGGTCCACCGCAAGGCGGGTGAGGCTTTTGAAAAGACGAAAAAGGTCACGCCGCGCGAGTCCCTCGTGGAAGCAGGACAGGAGTTTGAGTTCGTTGAGAAGTGCAACGCCTGCCACTTGAACTATGAGGGCTCGCCGTGGAAGGGTGTAAAGAAACCATACACACCGTTCACCCCCAAGGTGGACAAGAAGTACGAGTTCGACTTCGAGAAATCCGTGCGTAACAATAAGGCCATGCATGAACACTTCAAACTAGTGGGCACGTTTGAAGGTCCGCCTACCCCGAAGTTTCATGAGGAGTTCCAAAAGGAAGCCAAACCGGCCGAGATAGGCAAGGAGGAGTAATGGCAGGGCGGTGGTCGGGCGGCGCCATACTTCTCGGTGCGGTTCTTGCGGTCGGATCGATTGTCGTGGTATTCGGCGGCGAGGCCGCCATATCCAGGACCGAGTTCTGCGTGAGCTGCCATTCCGAGACCTACCCATATGAGGAGCTGAAAAAATCCTCGCACTGGGGCGCGCTCGGCTCCGATCCTGGCTGCAAGGACTGCCACGTTCCCCAGGGCTTGTCCAACTTCCACCTGGCAGTATGGACGCATGTGGTGGATGGAGTGCCATTCCTGATACAGGAGTTCACCAACGACTACTCTACGATCGAGAAATTCAACGAACACAGACCGGAGGCAGCCTACAGGGCGCGCATGAAACTGAAGGGGTGGGACAGCTCCACCTGCCGGGTTTGCCACAAGAATACGAAGCCTCCCGGCGCATCTGCCAAAGCCGCGCACAAGAAGATGGAAACGGAGGGCGCAACCTGCATCGATTGCCATCAGAACCTGGTGCATAAGAAGGTCCCCGAGCATGACCTCAATGCCAGTCTTGTGCAGGGGAAAATGGTCTTGAAGGAGAAAGAAAAAGAAAAAGACTGATCCGCGGAGATCCCGGAACCTACGTGAGCTTTGAGTTGCCAGAAACCTGCCTCGTTGACCCGCCGGACCCTTGCCGAATACGAAGGGTGGCGGTCGTCCGTTCCCTATCACGTTCCTGCACGACCCGACAATCGAGTGTACGCAACAGGCGCAAGAGGGGCTGAAATCAGCGAGATCGAGAATGCTACGCCATTTCCCACAAATGAATGCCGCTTATGCTCATAGGAAACGGGATTACGTTATAGCGGCATTTACGTTTGTTTGCGTAGCGGTCTGTATGACTTGTGAAACAAGCGGGAGCTTAGAAAGACAATATGCCCTAGGGGGTATCGCGTTAGTCTCTCTTATTGTGATGTTGCTCGGTGAAAGTAGAGAAGTAAGAACACAGGTTATCGTTGCTGTCGCCTTTACCACACTCGGCGAGTACGTGGCTTCTGTCTATATGGGTGGGTACACCTATCGGTTTGAGAACGTACCGGCCTATGTGCCGCTCGGTCACGGAATGGTGTATTTAACCTCCATTGCGTTGGCACGTTCAGGGCTGTTTATAAAATATGCAAGAGCAATCACCACAACCGTGATAGTGGTGTGCGGAGCATGGTCAATTTGGGGGATCAGCGGGTTTGCAGAACAGGGTGATTCAGGGGGCGCGCTGCTGTTTTGTGCGTTTTTGATCTGTCTGTTTAGAGGTCGCTCGCCACTGGTGTATCTCGCTGCCTTCTTTATTACGACATGGCTGGAGTTAATTGGCACGGCTGCGGGAGCTTGGAAATGGGCGGCAGTAGATCCTGTTTTCGGATTGTCTCAAGGAAACCCGCCAAGTGGTGTTGCAGTTTGGTATTGCCTCGTTGATGCGGTAGCCCTCGGCGGAGGTCCGCTATTATCGCGCGGCCTGAAACATGCCAGTGAGTGGTGTAGCTCTCGGGGCTATTCTCCCAAACGAGTGGGTAGATTTACAGTTTTTTCCGATCTCCGGGAGCATGCACGTGAGGATTTTCAAGCGCAGCTACTCTTCACCTCGCAGGCCATAAGCACGTCGTTGAAGAACCAGAATCTTGTTGTTGAGCCCCTCGATAAAACCTGATTCCTATAGATCGTAACGACGGTCTGCAAGCCGTGCTGCACCGCGTATTGGGTCGTCATGTCCATCGCGATCATCTGATGACTTCTTAACGTCCCAACAGTCCTTTGAGCAGGTCTCGACCCTGTTGCTTTAAGTCTTCTGGTTTCGTCGTCCCTTTTAGCAGTCCACCAATCGCTTCCTCAACTTTCTTCTGCACCTGTTCCTGAACTTTCCCTGTTAGGCCCTTCATATCTAACCCATACGATGGCGCGTATGCTGTTCCGGTAATCACCAGCGGAAGACTCAAGCGGCCTTCTTTCATCATAAGCTTGGCGGCAGGCGATGAACGCATGATCGTCCGGCTTAAGTCCTGCGAAAGGTTGAGGTTCACGGTGAGGTTCAGCGTCTGATCGAATCCGATGGTGCCCCCTCCTGTGGCCTGAAAGTCGTGGCTATCCATTAAGAGCCGTTGGAAGTGGAGGGTCCCTTGCTTAATGGCGAGATCGGTCTCGATCGCTGAAAAAGCCGTTGCCTTGGCGTTATCAAGCGGGATGCCGACAACTTTGAGGATGGAGATGGCTTCCTGAAGCAGATTCACACCTTCGATCTTGCCGTCTTTCACAGCCACGTGCCCCGTGCCTTCCAAGGATTTCCTGAGGTCCGGCATGGAGAATCCACGGCCTTGCACGCCGAGGTCGGCTCCTGCCGTTCCGCTGATCGACACCTGGGTGGTTGCCAGGGCGTTGAGCGCCGGACCGAGTTGCATCCCTTGAATCGTCATCTTGCCGGTGAACGGTGGTGTCTCGGAGCCGGACTTAATCCTTCCCTCTGACGTCACATGTCCATCGAAGAGCTGAAAGGAGAAGCTCTGCAACAGCACGTCTTGGCCTTGTACTTCAGCTGCAATCTTGAGATCTTTCATATCAACGGGGTTCTGTAACGGGAGGACGACCGGTAGATTGGCCGTATTGATGACAGGCGCACTGATGTTCAGGCTGGCGTTTCGCCCAACCGTTTTTCCGGTGATGGTAACATTTGTTTTTCCCAACGCGAGTTGCAGATTGATTGCATCAATGTCCGCGGATTGGTTCAAAGGGCCAAAGGTACCGTACAGCCTCACCGGAAGATTAAACGGTTGGACGAGCATTTCAACATGGAGCCTCGGGGATTGGCCGAGCCGAACGGATTGGAGGAGCAGCTCCATATCCTGCAAGATATACTCGGTCGGCTTGGCAGCTGTCAGATCCCGATAGGTGAGTTTCCCGCTTATGATGGAGATTCGATCCACGGCCAGCAGTGCCAGAATCTTGAGCGGACCTTCGGTCGATGGAATGGGCGCCCGCGATGGAGTTCTAGGCAGTTCAACGCCTGTACGACCGATGGTCGAGACGTTCAGAACGCCGTTCTTGTTCTTGATCACCGTGATAACAGGATCACGGAGCGTGATTTCTTCTACCTCTACCGTTCCGCTGAGTAAAGGCAAGAGTTTGACCCCGACGTCCAGCGACGTGAGAGAGGCAAAGGGGCTTGAGCCGAATGCCGGGTCGTCCAGCACGACAAACCCGGCCACCCTGGCACCGATCCGAGGCCAGATAGTCAGGCGAATGTCTTGAAGCTGAACCTTGCGATTGAGCGCGTCTTCGATGAGTGGTTTGTATTGATCTTGATACTTGTTGAGGTCAATCAGGAAGGGAAGGGTCAGGATTACCCCAACTACCAGGACTACTACAATAAGCAAACCTATGACGATTTTCATCAGCGCGCCTCAGTACGAGATCCTGCCAGTATAGGAAACGGCTCGACCACGGTCAACGTGGCTCAGTTACTCTCTGGAAAACAAGGGGGCAGATTAGGTGCTACCTCTCAATGCAACACTTCAGGTCCTAATCGGCTACGGTGTTGCACATGGAGGTAGGATTCAGGGTTGTGAGGTTCTGTGCAGAGAGATCGACCGTGTCGGTTACGTCATAGGGGGCGCTGTCCAGGCGCGCCCGATTCACCGGGGAACACGCCGGGGCGGGGAGGCATTTCGTCGGGGGCAGGGGAGGGGCTTGGTCGATCGTTCTGGTCGGAACCAGAAGGCGTGACGGTCGCTACTTCACTTGAGCAGGCGCTTTCTAGACCGTTATAGGCACTGACCGTAAAGTAATAGAGGGTATTAGGATCAAGGTTTATGATCGTGGCTGACGGGGAAGCAACGTACATGGAACTTTCATATGCGCAGCTACCCGGTTGCCCTGGTGATTGCTGGCCGTAATGGACGAAATAGGCATAGACTGAGGAGTCTTGAACCGGACTCCACGCGAGAGACGCGGTAGCGCCCCCGCCGCCACCCGCCTCTCCTCCGCCGCCGCATCCGGTCAGAAAGGGCATCGTCGTAAGAAGAAGGCTCACAACGATTGCGGTCAGGCGTAGTGGTATACAAATGAGCCCTGTGAGGCTGGTCCGCGGGAAGAATTGTTGCTTGGTCAAACCGTTCATGTGCTGCTGCATAGAAGAAGCGGGAATGGTTGGGTTGATTCAGGTTCGATCTACTTCGTGCGTGATGCTGGGCAAGAAGGAGAACGCGGCTAGTAGGAGCAAAGCATGTGCCAGAGTTATACAGCATAACTAATTGATTTATTTATGTAAGTCAATGATGCCGTGGGTGCTTAAAATGCTAGATCGGTAGAATCTGTAGGAGAGACCATACAGATCCTGTTCCACCGGAAGAGCGTCGGGATTTCCCTCCTCCTGCTCATCCATCCAGTGCCCATGGATGAGCGTCAGAGTCGGATCGTGGATTGCCGTGAAGGGCTTCGCAAATTGATGGTCAGGTCGAGGGGTTTGGCGTGACATGCAGTTATCTCTTGTCGGTAAAGAGTAACAGATAACGGAAAGTGCGACTATTGGGTGGAGTGGTGCTGGGGGACGGTCCTGTCACGAAAAAATCGAAACAGTAAGTAGGCATTGAGCATCATCATGATCGTAAGAATACTGTACGTGGTGAACACGGTGGCCAGGTTCAATTCGATGAGCACCCTAGACAGTCCGAACGCGACGACCAAGGCATCGAAGGCCATGCAGCCTGAACATTTGAGGGTCCATCCAACGAATGAGACAGCTCCCGAGAGGAATTCCCAAAAGGACGCTGGAGACGATAGACGAAATGATCTCCATGCTGCTGGTGCTGTAGAGTCCAATGAAATTGTA
>DASQFV010000274.1:0-12470 GCA_035632975.1 Nitrospiraceae bacterium | reverse complement strand
CTCGCGATGAGCCCTGACAAACATTTTTTCCGGATCAACACGGTGGAGGGCCGGGGCGTGATGAGGGTCCTGATGGCCGATCGCGCTTCGGCCCAGTCCTGCGTGGACTGTCACAATGCTCATCCGGAAAGCCCGAGGCATGATTTCAAGTTGCACGACCTGATGGGCGGACTGGAGGTCAGTATCCCCGTCGATCAGTACCTTCAGGAAAGTCGAGAGGATCTCCTCCTGACCGTCGGCGGCGGTCTTGGGATGTCCCTGCTGCTCGTCGGGATCGTCGCGACGGGAACCAGAAGAATCGTTGCACGTCCCTTAAGTCAACTCGCCTCGCGCATGCGCAGTTTCGCAGACCCCGATGCAGGTCCTCTCTCATCTTCCGCAGTGTCCAGACGGCCCTTCGATGAGGTGGGTGCCCTCACAGCGACCTACGACCAGATGCAAGCCGTAATCGTCACTCAACGGCAGGAGCTCCAAGCAGCCAACACGCGACTAGCGGAACAGGTCACTGATCTCAAGGCCGCCAATCACGAACTGGAAGCCTTCTCCTATTCGGTATCGCACGACTTGCGCGCACCGCTCCGGTCGATGGACGGATTTTCAAAAATCCTGACCGAGGAATATGCCGACGGCATGCCGGAGGCAGCGAGACACTATCTGGAACGTGTGCGGGAGAACGCTCAAAAAATGGATCACCTTGTGAGCGCGCTGCTGGCACTGTCCCGCTTGGGTCGGCAAGCCATGGCCGTGCAGACGGTGGAACCGCGACAGCTCGTGGCGGAGGTCCTGGGGGAACTCAATGGAGAGCAAAATGGACGGCGGGTCGAAATCACGGTCGGTGCGCTCCCCTCGTGCGTGGCCGACGGAGTGCTCCTGAAGCAGGTCTACATGAACCTGATTTCGAACGCGCTCAAGTTCACGCGCACTCGGGAAGTTGCGAAGATCACCGTCGGCTTCCGGTCCGAGAACGATCTGAATACCTACTTCGTTCAGGACAACGGCGTTGGCTTCGACATGCAGTACGTCGGGAAATTGTTCGGAGCCTTTCAGCGGCTTCATCGAGCTGAGGAATTTGCCGGAACCGGCGTCGGTTTGGCCACCGTGAAACGGATCATCCTCCGCCACGGCGGAGACGTGTCGGCCGAATCGGAGATCGGCAAAGGCACGACCATGTACTTCACACTCACGAGGAGGGCAGCATGATGGACCAAATTGTCGATGTCCTGCTGGTTGAGGACAACCCTGATGATATCGCGCTCGCACTGCACGCCTTTAAGAAAAGCAACTTTGCCAACCGGGTCCACGTCGTTCGCGATGGGGCTGAGGCGCTCGAGTATATCTTTTGCACCGGTGCGTATGCTGGACGCAAGATTGAGCAGGTGCCCAGGTTTATCCTCCTCGATCTAAAATTACCGAAAGTTGACGGCCTGGAAGTCTTGAAGCGGATTAAGTCGGATACGCGTACGAAAAACACGCCGGTCGTCATGATGACGTCTTCCCGCGAAGAAAGCGACTTGATCACCAGTTACCAACTTGGGGTCAACAGTTACATCGTCAAGCCCGTGGACTTCCAGCAGTTCGTCGAGTCGACCCGTACCTTGGGACTGTACTGGCTGCTGCTGAATGAGGCGCCGGCCTCCACCAGCGAGAAACGGAAAACGGCAGCATGAGTGACTTCCTTCTTCTACAGCGGACGCAACGATGACGACGCCTCTCCACGCGCTTATCCTTGAGGACTGCATTATGGATGCAGAACTGATGGTTAACGAACTTCGACGAGCGGGTTTTGATCCGCAGTGGCAACGAGTGGACACGGAAGCAGATTTTCTTGCTCATTTGGATCAGAAATTGGACATCATCTTGGCTGATTATTCCCTGCCCCAGTTCGATGCGCGGCGGGCCCTCGAGCATCTGAACCAACGCGGATTGGATGTGCCCTTTATCATTGTGTCGGGATGCATCGGTGAGGAACGCGCCGTCGAGTGTATGAAGTCCGGCGCGACCGACTATCTGCTCAAAGACAGGCTGACGCGACTGGGACAGGCCGTAAGAAAAGCTGTGGACGAAAAACGCCTCCGTGACGACCGACACCGCGTAGAGGAACAGTTGGTCCACAACTCCTTTCACGATGCGTTGACCGGCTTACCCAACCGCGCCTTGTTCCTGGACCGTGCACAACGTTGTCTCCACCAAATGGAGCGGAGGGAAGGGTACTTGTTTGCCGTCCTTGCCGTCGATATGGACGGCTTTCAGGCCATCAATGCGAGTTTTGGACAGCCTGCCGGAGATAAGGTGTTGATTGAAATTGGCCAGCGATTGGTTGGGAAGGTACGATTCGGCGACACGGTCGCGCGCCTTGGGGGAGACGAATTTGCTCTGCTGCTTGACGATGTCAAGGATGTGAGTAACGCCCTGCGCGTTGCGGAGCGGCTTCAGGAAGAACTGGCGAAACCGTTCCTCGTGGACGGACGAGAAATACTCACCAGCGCGAGTGTCGGCATTGCCTCAAGCACAAGGACCTATAAGGGATCCGACGACGCGCTGCGCGATGCTGGCACCGCCATGGCTCGCGCCAAGCGACTCGGCCCAGGCCAGGTAGCCGTCTTTGACATACGCATGCATACCCAGGCGGTGACTCGGTTAAAGCTAGAAACGGACCTCCGCCTCGCTGCGGATCGACAAGAGTTTCTATTGTATTACCAACCCGTCGTGTCGTTGCAATCGGGATGCCTCGCAGGATTTGAAGCACTGCTGCGTTGGCAGCATCCTCAACGCGGTCTGATCTTGCCGGGTGAATGCATCCTGGTCGCGGAAGAAATCGGACTGCTCATCCCCATCGGGCAGTGGGTGCTTCAGAATGCCTCACAGCAGTTGCGCGCCTGGCAAATGGAATTTCCTGTTGCTACTCCCCTCAGCATGAGTGTCAACCTGTCCTGTAAACAGTTCCTTCAATCTGGGGAACTCCTCACGATCGTCGACGAGACGTTAAAAGCGACGGGCTTGGACCCTTGTAATCTCGCGCTCGAGGTGACAGAGACGGTGGTGATGGAAAATGTGGAAGCGGCCTTAGCCACGTTGGCTCAACTGAGGGACCGGCAGCTTCGCATTTCCATAGACGACTTCGGCACGGGCTATTCTTCGTTGAGTTACCTCCAACGGCTTCCGATTGATAATTTAAAAATTGATCAGTCCTTTGTTGCTCACATGAAACCGGAAGCGGAAAGCTTGGAGATCGTGCGCAGTATCATCACGCTGGCTCACAGTTTGGGCAAGCAGGTGATCGCGGAAGGAGTCGAAACCGGAGAGCAACTCGCCCTCCTTCGGTCGCTCGGATGCGAATATGGGCAGGGGTACTTCTTCTCCAAGCCGCTAGAAACCGAGGCAGCGGGGAAATTGATAACCGACGCTCGCACTTGGTGAGAAGGAGTACCGCTCTGCGCGACGACCGCTCTCGCTCACTTGAGAAATGAACACACCCGAATTATGGCTCACCTGCCAACTTCTCACACTCCTCTGGACTGCACTAGCCGAACGCTTGATGTAAGAAAAAAGAAACTAGTGCCGAGAACCATTACCCGGCGCGCGGCGGTCCGGCTTTCTTCGTCATCCGTGAAGCGGCCCTTACCGCTCGTACAAATCATTCAACATTTACCATTTAACATTGAACATTCCTATCCCCACCCTCCCCTCACACAACGATGGACCAGGCCAACCCTTAAAGTGGATGATCCCTGTTTCTTCTACCCACAAATCCAGGGATTTCGTCCACTCGCTTAAGTGGTTTTAGACAGAACTGTTTTTGATCTGGGACCACACGTCATCTCGTGTGATCGAGGGCGATCTGAGCGAAGTCTACCTCCTGATTGGAGGTAGTGATCAAGGCGGGAATGCGGTGCTTCTACTTCCGATTGAGAACTGCGTTCTTGGCCGAAGTGAGAAGAGCCCCACGAGAGGTGCCTTCATTGGGGTACGCGGTCGCCACCCCTACAGCAACGGTAGGGCCAAGATCCAAGGCCTCGATGGTTTTGTGGAGATGGTCCGACATAGGCTTCGCATCCTCGGCCCCTGTACCGAATAGCAGCACGACAAACTCCGCACCCCGATACCGCGCCACGACCTGGCCTGGCTTGGCGAAAGTCTCTTGTGCAATCTGAGCGATTCTCTGTAGGCACTCGTCACCCGTGAGGTACCCATAGGTGTCGTTAAAGGCCTTAAAATTTTCCAGGGTACAGAAGAGCAGCGAAATAGGAAGGTGTTCTTTTGCCGCGCGCCCCCACTCCTGCTCGAAGAGCTCATCAAAACTCCACCAGTTCATAATGCCCGTTAAGGTGTCGATAGTTAGAGGGACTTGGATGTTCGCGTTCTGGGGTGTCATCCCCTGTGACTGCGCTCGCTGCTTGGTGTCTGCTTGGATTCTGAGTACCATCGCGACCTTGGCTAAGAGCTCAGCCTTGATTATTGGCTTTCGGATATAGTCGACAGCACCTCGCCGAAATGCCAATTGGATAGTGCCTGAGGTCGTATCAGCCGAGACCATCAGGATCGGGACCGCTTCAAATTGCTTCATAGATTTAATCCGCGTGCAGGCGTCGAGTCCATCGTACCCAGGCATCTTGACATCAAGCAAAATCAAATCGATTGAGGCCAAAGGCTCGCCCTCAGTTAGCCCCTTCAAGTAATGCAACGCCTCTTTCGCCGAGTGAGTGGGGACAACCACGTAATCGGCGGACTTCAGGTAAGCCCCGATGAGCAGACAATCATCGTGCGAGTCATCGACGAGTAAGATGGCCATAGATCATTCTCAGGATCAATGAGTTTACCCTATCAGGAAAGGGCCAGCCAGCCAAGGCATTGCTGAGAAAGGAGATTGAGAGTCCGGGGAATAAGGTGCCAGCACCCATTATAGACTGACTCTGAATCGCCCTCCCCTCCCCAAGACTCCACAAGTCGGCCCTCGTCGTTCGATGCACGACAAAGACATGGCCCAGGCCGCCCCCTCCGATAACGTTGAATGTGTTCGCTCAGAATGCCTCCGGTGTTTTGTTCAGAAACCACGCTATTTCTAGGTCTATTGACATCTTCTCGCTATACTCATCTCCAGAATGCCGTAGCGCCGTCCCGATATCGCGAGAATGCCTGTGGAAACTATAACCAGTATCGTCCTCCCAGATTTCCTCCCCTACTTACTGGCAATTTTCGGATTGCTCGCCCTGTGGCAATACTATCAACTGCGCGTGATGAAGGGGCGAATCCTGGCCATCGATATTTTCGACCGCTCAGGCATCCGTATGTATCTCTATGCCGTGGCAGACGATCTACATGCATGCGAGGTATGCCGATGGGCTCATGGGACTGTTTTCCCTCCCAGCGAAGTGATGAAGAGCCAGTTCTCGCCGATCAAGGGAATATGCAAGAGCCCCGCCCATTGCATCGGCTTCCTCGTCGGCTTATACGGCGCATGGCCCGAAGCGAACCAGATCGTCGCGCGATTACGATTGTCCCGCAAGCGCGAACCGATAAAGTTGGACCATGATGAATTGAGGGAGATGATCCTTGGTCCCTGGGAGCGGAGCATCAGCGCCAACACCGACCGGTTCGGTATCTACGTGCTGGAAGCTGTCTTGGGAGATTGCACGAATCCAAGTCCCGCAATGGAGAAATACCGCGATACGATTGAATATGCTAAGGAGGTTCGACATATGCCTCTGATCGTGCCAGCGTATTTTCGCCTCGTGGAACTCTTGACTAAGCAGGGGCAAACAGCTGAAGCGCTCCATTTTATCGAGCAGTTTGAGAAACGTTATAAAGGGAAAACATCGGGACCCTATGCACCTACCGCGAAGGAATTAGGTCTCATGACGCTCAAGAAGTCCCACGTGAAAAACGCTGCGCGAACGACCTCGCCCGCTCCAACGACTTGAAATATTTCCCGGATGATTTGGGGTCAGCAACTGTCTTGACCATCAAGCGTGCTGAGGCTGTTCCGTCCGCCAGTGCATCCGATGCTTGAGCATCGCGTTGAGTGTCGTCAGCCGTTTCCGCATAAAGGCGACGAGCGCCACCTTCTTGGTTTTTCCCGAAGAATGAATGTCAGGTCTGTAATCAAACATTTGGCCGCGCGTGGCGGGGAGCTGATTCATCTGGTTTGTTATCGTCTGCTTGGTTCGATGACAGGAGCATGCACCGCTGCGACTGCTTGACTGAGCGGTCTCTGGGCGCGTAGCATCACAGTCAAGACGTTTCAGCCACGCTGACTGTCTCATCTTTCGCGCTTCGTCGCCCTTCCCAACGCGACCGATTCTCCAGTCTCCGCCGCTCCAACGCCGGTACCACACTCCGCACACTGTCCCGAGACGATCTCATCGCGGAAGGAGGGATCCACATGTCAACGCAGAGGCCCATTACTGACCGCATCCTCGAACTACTTCAAGGTTCCCAGGATTGCGCTTTCGACGCCTTAGTGGCACGCGCTCCGGAGTTCAATGCTAGCGATATCTACAACGAGATCTCTCGCTTAAGCCGGACGGGGAAGGTGATCATCACAAGGGGCGTGGGGATCTTCACCATCAGACAAGCTGCAGTTGTCAATTAAGTGCCGGGAATGAACATGGCCAGTGGGAGACAAAACGGTGACAGTCTAAATTTCGAGAAGTGAAAATACACTGGAAACCGTTTCGCGGCGCGTGGCGGAGATCTGGACCATCTGGTCTCGTTGAACTCTCTCGTTCGTTTGGTTCGACGAACGAGAGAGAGAAGTCAGACCCGCGCACCAGATAATCCGGTCGGAGTCGTCGTTCGGTGATTGTCCGGACAAGTGAACATTCACCATTTCAACATTGAACAATCAGTCCCCCACCCCCTCCCCTCACAGAAAAAGTAGAATGAGCTACCCCCGATTGCGTAGACACCCGCGAAGAGGGACAGAGTTCTGGGTTTCAAACCGCTCGGGACTGACATCGCCGAGCGTCTGGTGTAACTTTTCTACCGGCTTAGTTGGACGGCCGCATCCTCGATAACTCAATATGGGACCGAAGGGCGAATTATTCCGAACATAAAGGCAGGTGTGCAATGAGCGCTTCGTTAATATTCCACGCATGCGTGCAGATCACCGTCCTTGCTTCGCTGGCATGTAGTTTCGCTGTGGCCAACGGTCAAACCACGAATCCCAGAAACGCAGAGTCCGGAATATCCGTGGGCAAGAAAACAGAACGCCTGGGGCCTGATACCACCCTACCAGGTGGCACTGTGCCGGGAGGAACAGCACCTGGTGGGACGCTGCCTGGAGGCCCCGTCCCCGGCGGAACCGTGCCAGGGGGAACCCTCCCTGGGGGTACAGTGCCAGGCGGAACATTGCCGGGAGGAACGCTGCCTGGAGGCCCTGTCCCCGGTGGCACCGTGCCCGGCGGGACTGTCCCTGGTGGAACTGTGCCAGGCGGAACGGTGCCTTAGAAAAGTAGAATGTCCCCGATTCCTTCTTCACTTTCCGTGTCGTGGACGTCAGAAAGGCCTTGGGCATCAGTATTCGTCCAATTCTTCCGTTTCATCGATCAACTCGGCCGTGATTTCGGTACTCTCGGTGTCCCACTGAGTCAATGGGATACCCCCGGCCTTCAGAATCGCCTCCTGTTCCGTGCCTGCGGTTATCATCAGATCATAATGAATGGTTTGTCGCACCTGAAACGTTTTCATACGGTCCCCTCTTGACGTTGATCCTTAATATCTCCACGCCGTTGAAATAATCGACGGCCAATCGAAATTCGCCTGTTACCCGTTCCCTTACGTCGGTTCAACGCCACGGATGACTGGTGGATCCTAGCATTGAAGAAGTACTACCGGCTACTGGGAGATGTGGCGCTGTTTGATGGACGCATGCGCAATCGAGAGCTGGTTCGGGCGGGACTTTGCTGGTGGTAATTGGAAGTATGATCCAGGGGATATCGCCCTCCCTTCACCACCGATAGACCAGGCCATCTTGAACGCGTAGAATGGCTCGAATTATTCTCGACGAGGAAGCCCGGGTGCGCTGATGGCACGTATGCATCTCTCAATTGTCATTCCCGCTTTTAATGAAGAGCGTCTGATTGGACGCTGTCTGCAGTCCATTTCTACATCACTCGTCGCAAATTTCACGCCCTGTTTTACATCGGAAATTATTGTGGTCGACAATAATTCCACCGACAACACGGCCAATCTGGCAAGACAGGCAGGTGCTCAGGTCGTGTTTGAGCCCATCAATCAAATCGGTCGGGCACGCAATGCCGGCGCAGCTGCAGCGACGGGAGATTGGTTGCTGTTTGTGGATGCTGACAGTGTGTTAAATCCAGGATTGCTTGCTGATATCTTGCGGTTGATTGAAGACGGTAAGAGCGTGGGCTGTGGCAGCACGTTACAAATGCAAGGATTGCCATGGTGGGCGAACTGGACATTGCAACTGTGGACGGGTATGTCGATTCTGTTTCGCTGGGCGGCGGGTGCGTTGGTCGTGTGTCGCAGCGATGCGTTTCGTGATGTCGGTGGTTTCAGCCCGGAACTCTACGCTGGTGACGAAATAAGCTTGAGTGAGCATCTAAAGCAGTGGGGGCGACAACGCGGCCTTCAATTCATCATCTTGACAAAGCATCCGCTGGAGACGTCATCGCGCAAGGTGGCACTCTACTCCGGGCGAGAGATTGCCGGTCAGATCCTCCGAGTCATTCTACATCCACGTCGAACATTGCAAGACAAGAAGCGGTTATCGATTTGGTATGACGGAAGGCGTTGAATCAACGTCTTATCCAGAGCCCGCCTGACGGCAAAGGAAAGGGGTCGGGGAGACTTGTCTTGACAGCATCGCGACGGTTTCGGTACAAAAACCGGCATACGCCGCAGCCCGCAGCGCGCTGCTGGAGAACTCGCCTACCATGTTCTGAACCGCCGAGTCGGCCGAATCCCGCTATTTACGTGAATAATATGTGCCAGACACCATGGCGAGGCCCGTGGCGGGGATCTGGTCCATCTGGTTCATTTGGTATCTGTCGTGACTGCCTCTGAATCGCCCTCCCTTCACACAACGATGGACCGAGCTCACTTGAAGACGTAGAATGTCCCTGTTTCCTCATTCTAAGATCTACGCTTCAGGGTCGTCGAGAAAGACTCATTCTGCTGGAACCCAGGGTCGAGAGCCTGAAGGAGGATGCGTGATGAGTCACGAATGATACGAAAAGGGCGGGCGTATTCGTTTCCCACAGAGAGGAGAGATCATGGTGATGCTGCCGGTTAAGATCTCATTACGGCATCGAGAGAAGGTCTTGGAGCTGGACCGCGAGACGGAAACGATCACGCTGCTCGGCCCAACAGGCGAACCGCTGGGAGCGGTGTCATGGGACGCCGTGATCGATTTCATTCAGGGCTATGTCAAAGAGGCCCAATCCCATCGAGCAGTCCGGAATTACCCCCGCACTCGTCTCGCAGCGAAGGTGCGCTGCTTCACACCGGACCGCCAAAAGCTCGACAGTGTCACCTGCGAGGTAGGAGGAGGGGGGATCTTCATCGAAACCCATTTGCCGCCGCAGTTAGGGACAGCCCTCGCACTGGAAATCGTCCTGCCTGATGATCCGACCGCGCCGATCAATGCACAAGGCACAGTGGCCTGGATCCGGCCTAGGGAGGAGCATTATGTGTTCTTTCCGGGGATGGGGGTCCAGTTCACCGAGATATCCGAGGAAGGACGGGCGCGCCTTTTGACCATGGTCAAGGCCCTCGATCAGGCGCGCCAGGGGAGTTGAGCCCCTCCTTCTGACGTTGAGCAATGCCCGAACTGATTCTATCGGAGGAATGGAAAAGAAAACGGTGTCAGACCCCACTCGTGGTGCGTGACAGAAATTTGGTTCGCGCACCAGATTGACTGCCTCTGAATCGCCCTCTCCTCACTTCACACACGCCTCCCACATGCCAGCAGGGTCGATTTGGGGTCAGGCATGAGTGGCCTGCAGCCCCAGCGGAATCAGCGCGTGGATCAGGACCACTCGGCTGTCCATGTCAGTCGGCACGACTGCGGGCCCCACGTCTTTCACCTTGCCTTGTCGCGGAATTCGGACTTCAGTTCCTATGAATCGGCTCCTTTCGATGACGTGAGGTGGTGGTCTGATCCACGATCACCGCCTTGCACCACAAGGGCAGCCGCTTCGTCAATTTTCAACTAATGCTGGCGCACCTTTTGAAAATACTACAAGCTGGGTAGCGTGCGCGGTTCCAGACTTACCAAGTGAATACACCGTGCTTGTTTCGTCTGGAGCAGCTGAAAGGAGTCCCATGTGGTTGTTAGTCATTGTTCTGCTGAGCAATGTGCCGGGACTTGATAAAATGATAAAGTTGGAAACGTATGCCACGTCTGAGGAATGCCAGATTGAACGAAATCGCATCGGCTATGAGATGGCAGCAGCATATCCAAATGAACGTGATTTTGTAATTGCCTGTCAATTGAGTCCACAGCATGACTCTTAAGAGCAGCTGAAGGGAGTAAGGCGCCTGTCCTTAGAACCTGGCCTCCGGCAGAGCGTCAGGCCTCGCTTCACGGATTCGCTGAACCGTCCCGCCTTGAGGGAGGTAACGACCACAGCAGATGAGTCAGCGCTTTTGATTCGTGTTTAGCCAATTCTTGGAACTGCACACCGAATGCGGAGTCCCTTACCCAACGCACGATCGCGCTGGGGATATAAATGGGGGCCGCTTGAAGAGGCCGAATCTGAAGCTGAATCGCTGTATCGATAGGCATGGGAATCGGGCTCCCCACCCGACACCCTCCCTGGGAGAGGTCTAGCACAACACCCTCTTCGCCCTGCACTGTATCTGAGGAAAAGACCCCTTGGAAATTGACGGAGTAACGTCGGTGATTGCGTTGTTCAATGGCAGGCTCCATATGACCCTCCTGATGTTCTTAATTATAAGAGAGCCGGGATTGGCGGTCGAGGAAAATATTCCTCTGCGTGAAAGATAAAGGTGTAGAAATAAGATAACCGAACAAACTCGATATACCCGCCTGACCTCACCGGCCCCGGCTCAACTCACCCACCGGCGCTCGCTAAAAATTGGGACGCGCCGGGTTCGAAAAGGGACTTAACCCCGACGAGTAGACATTGCCGGCGGCGCCAAATGTCAGCGCGCGCGTCCAGCCGTGTCACAGCGACGCAGGAATAACCAATTCGTCGCAAGAATGACAATCCCTCTAAAGGGTTATGTGTTAAATGTTTATGCGTGGTCCTCGATGAGACAAAGCGGATCAAGCACAGACCGGACGTAATGTAAAATCACTGGTTGTGATTCAACGATCAGGAGCGACTCGTCACCAAAACCGTCATATCGGCTCGCCTTTCAAGATCGATCGGGAACCTGCTATATTGATCGCTCACCTTTTTCGAGGTCATCCATGGACATGTTGATGATCGTGTTTCGTACGTCGCTGAAAGAACGCGTGCATGAGTTATTGCGGACGTGCGGTGTCATGGCCTACACCGAATTTCCTGAGACGGTTGGGACCGGACAATCGGGATCGACTGAAGGAATCTCGTTCTATGCAGGGGGGAACAGCGTCATCCTGGTCTCGCTGGAACCACCTGAACGTGACAAGGTCGCCAGCGCTGTCATGGCCTGGTGTGCAGAGGCGAAGCATTCAGGATGGGTCAAACCTGCCATTCGGGTGTTTTCCTGGCCCTGCACACAGCTCACTTAGCAGGATGCTGAAAAAGTCCGCCAGCGGCGTTCTCGCATCGCTCAGAGGCTCAACGTACCGAAACGTACGCCTCGCCCTCTTCCCTCGCTGCGGCCTTGCTGAACGGCCTTTTTGAGCATCCTGCTACGACTTCACCTTCTTCTCCGAGGCTCGTATGGCACGGCGTACCCAGGCTCAACTTCAACAGACCTATCGAGAGCAAGCGCTCAAAATGTTTCCGTGGATCTGTGCGCACTGCGGACGCGAGTTTGACGGCAAGAAACTGAGCCAACTCACGGTCCATCACAAGGACCACAACCACGACAACAATCCGCCCGATGGGAGCAACTGGGAGTTACTCTGTTTCTACTGCCACGACAATGAGCACCAGCGGAATCAGGTGGCTGACGCGTCTGGTGAGGCACCGCAGGGCCGGGAGCAAGATCGACCTTCGAACTTCACCCCCTTCGCCCATCTCGCTGACTTGCTCAAACGCAAGACCTAACAGGATGCTGAAAAAGACCGCCAGCGGCGTTCTCCCCTCGAAAGCATCCTCAACGTAGCCAAGAGTCTACGCCTCAGTCCTGCACTCGCTGCGGCCTTGCTTGGGACAAGGCGCGTCTCGGCGCGCCGAGGTTGGGCGGGTGAGAAGTCTGGCCTTTTTGAGCATCCTGCTATGTATTGTCTGGTCTGTCACAGGTCGCGCCCTTCCCGCACCTCTCGCGATTCTCGCCCTGGCCGTCGCCATAGACCAGTGGCTCCTCGTTCGTGCTATATGCTATACGCC
>DASQFV010000273.1:0-1869 GCA_035632975.1 Nitrospiraceae bacterium | reverse complement strand
CAGGATTTAGGCGGATTGTTTCTGACGCGGGCGTTTGAGGGCTATCATCGCTTCGTGATCGGGGCGCTGGCGATTCTGTGTGCCGCATCATGGTATCGCTGGTGGAGTGGAGATGCAGCAGTCGGCGTCGGTTGGGGGGAGATAATGGTGTTGTCGGCGATGGGGGTGATTGCCGGAAGCATTATTGTGGTCCTGCATCCTTATGCCGCGGCGCTTCAAGCTCAGGCCTTTGCGGTGCAAGAGGAGGCGGCGAAGAAGGCGGCCTTCGAAGCATTGTTTCGTATCCTTATGCCGGTTCGGTGGCTCTACATGGTCAATCTTGCACTGGGAATTCTCCTGATCGGAATCAAGGCTAAACGGTCTCTATACCAGGACAGAGTGCTCTCATGAAAAAAGCGTTGTTGGCACTGGCAGACGGCACGATTTTCGAGGGCCGTGCCCTCGGATACGAAGGGGAGACGGTGGGGGAAGTTGTGTTTAACACGGCCATGACCGGCTACCAGGAAGTCTTGACCGATCCTTCGTATAAGGGACAAATCATCACCATGACCTCTCCCCATATTGGAAACTATGGGATGACACCGGAGGATGCCGAGTCGCGGCGGATTTGGGCTGAGGGATTCATCGTGAAAGAGGCGAGCCAACTCGCCAGTAACTGGCGCAGCCGACAGATGTTACAAGACTATCTGCATGAGGCGAAGATCGTTGGCATCGAGGGGCTGGATACGCGGGCTCTGACCCGCCACTTGCGCGAACATGGTTCGCAGCAAGGCCTCATCTCCCATGTTGATTCGGATCCTCGCCAAGCCGTCGAGAAGGCACAAGCAGCTCCGAGCATCATTGGGCGTGATCTGGCGAAAGTCGTTACTTGTGAGAAGGCCTATCGGTGGACGGAGGGATCAGGTGAGTGGGCACCTTCGCCCGTCAACAAGACAGGGGTCGGTGCAACCAGGCGGTGGCATGTCGTGGCCTATGATTACGGGGTGAAACTGAATATTCTTCGCCGATTGGTAGATGTGGGGTGCGACGTGACTGTCGTTCCTGCTTCGACCACCGCGACGCAGGTCGAAGTCCTCAAGCCCGATGGGATCCTCCTGTCGAATGGTCCGGGGGATCCGGAGGGAGTGCCTTACGCGATCGAAGCGGTGCGCCAATTGATCGGACGCCATCCGATCTTCGGCATTTGTTTAGGGCATCAGATTCTCGGTCTCGCGCTGGGGCTCAAAACCTATAAGTTGAAGTTCGGCCATCATGGGGCGAATCATCCGGTCATGGACCTCCGCACAAGACAAGTCGAGATCACGTCGCAAAACCACAATTTCGCGGTACAAGTAACCCACCCGAGCAGCGCGATTCCGGATCGACCGCCCGTAATGGACACATCATTCGGGCAAGTCGCGGTCACACATGTGAGCCTGAACGATCACTCGATCGAAGGATTGGTCTGTCTGGATCGTCCGGTGTTTTCGGTGCAGTATCACCCAGAGGCGTCTCCCGGGCCCCATGACTCCGCCTACTTATTCACTGAGTTTGTTCAGTTAATGGAGAAACAGCATGTATAGCAGAAGGCTGAAAAAGTCGCTTTTCTCACCCGCCCAACCCCGGCGCGCCGAGACGCGCCTTTCACCAGGCGTCGTTCTCGCATCGTTCAGACCCTCAACGTTCGTTTGGCTCTGCTTCCTTGCCGTCATCAGTCTGCAGTCCGGTTGCATTACGGTCAATCTCATTGAGCCATCAGGGCCGGTGCAGGAAGTGCAGCTCAGCGGCACGGGTGCGGGGAAAATCCTGTTGCTCGATCTGTCGGGGGTCATTAGCGCGCAAGATAAAGAGGGCCTCGTTCCGCAGCCCAATATGTTGGCCACGTTCAAG
>DASQFV010000272.1:0-25472 GCA_035632975.1 Nitrospiraceae bacterium | reverse complement strand
ATCCAACCGGCAGTTTCAAAGTATCGTGCGCTACTGTTGAAATCTGGATTTTCCGAACAGACCGAGATGAACGATGCGTATGTGGCCGCTCGATTCGAACGGAGCGTGGACGTGACAAATCCAATAGCCGTGCAGGACTTGATGCGCTGGTGCGTTCGGACGATCGGCGCAGCCCGGTGAGCAGGCGAATCGCCACGTTCGATGACTTGCGCGATGCCATTACGGCATACCGGCTGCCGCGGGTCCTGATCGCCGCCTTGGAGTTGAACCTCTGCACGGCCATCGGAACGGACGCCTGGACGATTCCTGATCTGGCTCGTGACATGAAGGTCAGTGAGCGCGGGCTGGCCATTCTTTGCCGGAATCTCGCAATGGCAGGCGTGCTGAAGAAAAATGGCGAAACCTATACGAACAGCCGGTTGGGCGCCACGGCGTTGAACGCACACCATCCGGCTTATCGGGGAGATTATCTCCAGCTGATCACGAGTCATTGGGCCGATTGGGGACGCTTACCGGAATCGGTGAAGAGTGGATTGCCGCTCGATCACAATGAGCCGGAAGAGCCGGGCTATCGTCGTCGATTCACGTGGGCGATGCATCACCGGACCCTGGAGACGGCTCCGAGGATTGCGGCCCAGGTCAACCTGCGTGGGGCGCGGACGCTGCTCGATCTTGGCGGCGGTCCCGGCACCTATGCGATGGCCTTCCTCGCAGAGAATCCCATGCTGCGTGCCACAGTGTGCGACCGCCCCGCAGCCCTCGACGTGGCAAAGGAGATTGCGTCGACTCACAAGGCCGGTGCAAGACTCTCCTATCTGCCGTTGGATGTGATGACGGAAGACATTCCCGGCACCTACGATGTCGTCTGGTATTCGAACGTGCTCCACATCTATTCGCCGAAAGACAATCAGGCGCTGTTTCGGCGCGCCTTGGCTTCATTGAAACCCGAAGGCCGCCTGCTGATTCAGGATGCCTTTCTCCACGACCGAAACGGTCTGTTTCCCGAAGAGGCGAGTCTCTTTGCGGTCTCAATGTTGCTGTTCACCGAGCGGGGCGATACCTATTCGGCAGCTGAGACGAAGGCCTGGTTGACGGATGCTGGATTTGAACGGATCAAGGTCTTGCGGATGAAGAAGGGGACGGAGGACTGGGAGGGCGGGATTCTGGAAGCCCGGCTCCCAGGGACGAATGTAAAAATGCGCGCCCGCCGAACAGGATCAATAAAAAGTTCACGATCCCGCTCATCGCACTGAAGAGGAGCAAGGCGCCACTCTCGCCCTGTCCGCCCAGGATGCTCATGACTGTGGCGAGGTCTAATGCCAATCCTACCGTTCCATAGATGACGCAGGCCATGGCGGTCCAGGTCCATCCGATCAGCACGAGGCCCGCGAGAGCTATAGGAAATGCGATCAGATAGAGGATCCATCCGATCCGGACGGCCTCCGTTGCAGCTGGTATGAGCTGGGTGGTATTGGCACCGATGAGGCAGAGCCCCGCCAGTAGGCCGGTAAGAATCCAGGTGTGTCGCATGAACAGGATGATAGCTGCGTCTGCCGTGCACAGCAATGGCATGATGCTGAAATGCCGCTCTCAAAAAACGTGAAAGGTGAAACGCAGGACTGCCGGCTGGTTTCCCTCCGAAACGTTTGACGTTTCACGTCTCACGGCTGCCGGACGGCCTTTATGAGCATCCTTAGACTATTCTGACACCAGCGCGAAACGTTAGATTCTAACGGCACATTGTGTATACGCCGAGTTTTTCCGCAGCCTGATAGGGTGCTGTTAGCGGTGAGTGGGAGATCGCGAGGGATAACGACGATGGCGGATCCATTTGACCGAGCGTCTCAGGCCTGTCTTCTGGTCTACGACGGCCAATGCCGCCTCTGTGTCACCGCCAAGAAGGGCCTTGAGCAACTGGGGACTCACCCGGATGCCACCCCGATACGGATGGTTCCGTATCAGAGCGAAGAGGCCAAGCAGGCCTTGGGGGAGAGCTATCGGCCTGGGCGTCCCAGCGCCGCCTTCTTGGTCCGTCCTAATGGGGAGATTGCTCGTGGGCTCGCTGCGTTTCTGGCCCTCCTGCCAGGCCTCAAGGGTGGGCGGGTCCTCTCAGTCCTCCTGAGCCTTCCACTGGTCAAGCCCTTCAGCTATCTGCTGTATTGGTTTGTCGCCCGGTACCGGTATTCCATTTTTGGCCAAGTTCCGCTCGCGGGAGCTTCTGAGGATCCCGGTACACCGAGTCGAGAAACACCGCCCAAGTAGCCGTATGACGAGCGCCTAGCGCAACGCGCAATACCCGATTCCGTGTGTCTCGCCCGTCCCGCCTGTTTCGCGCGGCTATCTAGCCCCCCTCTTTCGATGGGGTTTCTCCCCATAGTGGGGAATATACGCTGTAGAGCGTCAATGCGAGACTTCGGTCCAAGCGAGGGAAATCGCACATGACGATCTTCCAGTGGCTATCTAAGACGACAGGTGAAATAAGAGAGCGCTTCAGGCCATTCGGGCGTGAGGTTGTGCCGTTGCATGATGAGCGGGGAATCGATGGGCGGACAAGGATGGCTTTCTTCGGTGCGTTGATCGCCTGTGCCATGATCGGCTGGGGCCTTCCCTTAACAGCTTGGACTGCAGACCTGTCGTCTCTCGCGCCGGTGAAACCCAGGACGGTCGTGGCAGCTGGTGTTGGGTATGAGAATGCTGAGACGTCAACGATTACTGTGAAGACCTACGATGCTGAGAGCGGCGCGATTCTCTCTGATGAAACGTATGAGTTGAACGTGAGAGAGGACGCAGCGTCAGCGGGCAGTCAACCGAGTGAGCGGATTTTTGCGGGCGGGGTTGGCCCAGGGACGGGCGGACTTTCAGCGTTCACGCTCCGTGTCTATGACTCGGCCACAGGCCGGTTTCTCTGGGAGGGTATCCTGAATCTCAGTGCCGGCGATCAAGAATCCAGTTCCACCCACCAAGTCGTGGCCCATCTTGTTGCGCCACAGGCAACGGTGACCCAGGTCCTCAGCCAAGGAGCCATCGATGGTCAACCACAGTTTTTCCTTCGCGCCGTCGATTCGGTAACCGGACAGGTTGTGTGGACCGATCAATTCGCAGCCGGGGCCGGCACATTTGCGCGTGCAGAAAAAGTCGGCAGAGCCGCCGTTGGCCCGACAGAGGGGCTGGCGGCACTATCTCAGCAGATCGAGTTTCGCATTCGAATGATGGATGATCAGGACCAGCAGATAATGTGGGAAGACACGATTGAACCGACTGTGGAGGAGACAGACATAGTAGCCGGGCACGATGATGCAGCCGAGAACTTGCCGGTTTGGCGTGGCGGAGCGCCCGAGGAGATGAAAAGAGAAGCGATCTAATTAACTTTTCCTTCCGTGCTCCTGTAATTGATCCACCCACCTGGATTGGAACTGTTCGTACGACAGCGAGAGCTGCGATTGCATGGCGGCAGAGAGCGCCTGCCTTGCCTTGAGGTGTGCGAGGAGTTCTTGCACTCGAGGCATGCCGAAGCGGTCGATCAGATAGTGCACGGCCGAGTTTGCCTCCATATAGGCCACGGTCGCGGCTTCACCGGACAACCCTCCCCACTCTCCCTCTAAAGCAGGCAGAGGGATCAGTGTAAACTGCTGCTGCAAAATCTGATCGAGATCCGACCAGCGATCCCCGGATAATTCCATGGCTAAGCCTTCATTGAGCCAGGTCGGGATAGCGCTGCCGGCGGGGCCGAGATGGTCGTGCAGGAGGGCGTGCACGAACTCGTGTCGCAGCACGCGGGTGAGCCAGGCACGATCTGCCAAGGCGTCCTGCGCAGGTACCTGGATGCGTCCAAGCACGGGATCGAAGAGCCCATCGGCCCATGCCGGGCTGCCGGTTGCGCTTTGGAACGTGGACTTGGCGTGCAGGACGACGACGATGGTCTTCGACGGAAAGTGTCCGAACTTTTGGCCGATCTCTCGATAGGCCTCTTCAAGAATCTCCAACACAACGGCCCAGGTAGCCTGATCGGCTTCCCCGTCGAATTTCACGGTAAAGTGCGTGCTGTCCCGGCTGGTGAGTCGCGCTTCGCTCTTCTCGGTTCCGCGGACTTTGGCCGTGACGGTTCGCAGATAGGATTGCACAGCGGGGTCTTTGTTCGCGCGGGCGGTGGCTTGATCGAGATGGCGAGCCGCTTCGCCGAGCTGATCCCGTTCCTGAAAGAGATTGGCCAGCGCCAGATGGGGGAAGGGCTCGTTCGGAGCCAGGGCGACCAGCTTTTCCAGAAAGTCCTGCGTTAAGGCCGGATCGCGAAGTTCCCAGTAGGCATGGGCGAGGTTCAGTTGGATGACGGGATTCTTAGCATTGAGTGACGCGGCTTTCTTGAAGGCATTGACCGAGACAGCGGTCCCGCCATGTTTTTCCTGTAGAATGCCCAGATTGTTCCAGAGGACGGACACATAGGGGCGCGTGGTGTTGTCCTCTGCGATAGCTGCCGGTAGATCGGCCAGTTTAGTTTCCGCGCTTTTGAAGTTTCCTTTTTCGATCTCATCGCGGATCGTCTCCAATAGTTCGCGATGCGTCGTCTCCGGGACCACGCTGGGATCGATCAGGCGAGTCTGTTTAGGTTCCAGGTCCAGCGGGCCATCATGATGCGGTTCTGGCGGTGTGTCCTGTGAGTCTTCCACGACAGGATTGGGCTGACCTGGTGCTGGCGTAGGCAGATAGGTCGGTTTGAACCAGGCTTGATAGACGATGAACAGCCCGATCAGGCAGGCGACGGGATACAAAATGTGAAGAATGTTTCGGCGGTACATAAGGGCTCTATCCGGATGAAGCTCAATGTATCACTATGGGCAAGCATCACAAAGGATTGTCAGAAAACTGAGAAGGCCCGCAGAACTGATTGATCTGGTTTATTTGGTCTATTTGGTTTGTTTGGTTGAACTAAGACTAACCAGATGAACGAAACAAACCAAAGAAGCCAGATCAACCAGTCCTGCTCGTTGAGGAGGGGGCGAGGCTATGATACGATCCGCCCTGTGATACGGCGCTCTTCCGAGCCCAACCCCCCTGCACAGTTTCAGCAATGGCTGGACCGTGTCGCACGTCCAATCGAATTCGCGACTCGTGATGCGTTCGCACATCTGCCCACCGTCAAGAATCTGAATCGTTTTGTCTCTTCACAGGTGATGCAGGCCCTGTCCGATCGCGTCTATCCACGGGCGATTGAAGCGGCGTTGCTCCAGTTGCGTGAGCTGTTTCTTGAAGACCAGCAACTGCTCCCGGCAGAGGACCGGCAGCATCGGCTGAAGGAAGCCGCGGTCATTCTTGGGGTCTTGCGCAAGGCCGTTCGCGATCCGGCCCGGGCGTGGCAGGAAACGGAGCCTGTCGTGGTGCGTGAGCCTGTCACGAATGAATCCCCATCGCGGTCATGGTGGGCGCAGCCCATCCGTTTCGCGAAGGGAGTCGGCCCGAAGCGCACATCATTGCTGCAACGGTTTGGGATCGAGACGGTTGAGGATGCCCTGTGGACTGTGCCTTGGCGCTATGAGGATCGCTCGGTCATGACCCCAATCGGGCAACTCGTGCCGGGTGTGCAGGCCTCGATCTGCGGCACGATCGTCCGAAGTGAGGCGAAGCGCGCCCGCAGTCGCCGCCTCGCCATCCTCGACATTGTGGTGGAGGATTCAACTGGGCGGCTTCACGTCGTGTTCTTTAACCAGCCGTTCCTCGAGCCACTCTTCACCGTCGGAACGAGCGTCATGCTGACAGGGCGGATGGTGGCCGGCGCTCAGGGGTGGGTGGACACGAGGATGGAAGTGGCGCAATACGAAGTCGTGGGCCCGGAGACCGAAGGGCCGTTGCACGTGGGGCGTATTGTTCCGGTGTACCACGAAACCAAGGGGTGGACGTCCCGGCAGATGCGCGTGCTCGTCAAGGGCTTGCTGGATGAGCATGCCGCTGAGGCGCAAGAGGTGTTGCCAGTTCCGCTTCGTGCCCGCTATCGGCTGCTGCCCATTCAACAAGCCATTCAGGACGTGCATTTTCCTCAGCCAGGGACGGATGGGGGACAGCTCGATCGAGGTCTCACGCCGGCGCATCGTCGCTTGGCGTTCGAGGAGCTGTTCGTGCTCCAACTCGCGTTGGCCTCGCGGCAACGAGTCACGAAAGAAGAGGTCAAGCAGGTGTTGTTTAATTCGAAGACGCCCCTCCTCGGCAAGCTGGATCGGGCGCTGCCCTTTCAGTTGACCGTGGCGCAAGAGCGGGTGATTCGAGAGATTATGTCGGACATGACGTCGCGCAAACCGATGAACCGCCTCGTGCAGGGCGATGTCGGTTCCGGCAAAACCATGGTGGCTGTGCAGGCGATGGTGCTGGCCTGCGGATCGGGCTACCAGACGGCACTGATGGCGCCGACGGAAATTCTCGCCGAGCAGCACTATCGGACGATGAAGGGGCTCTTGGAACCGCTCGGGCTTTCCGTGGTGCTCGTGAGCGGTGGTGGACGTGCGGCAGCGCGTAAAGCCGTTCGCGAGCAAGTGGCCTCCGGAACCGCGCAGGTCGTGATTGGGACTCATGCAGTCATCCAGCAAGGCGTCATCTTCGCGAAACTTGGACTGGCGGTAGTGGATGAGCAACATCGATTCGGCGTGCTCCAACGGAAGACGCTTATTGAGAAGGGGTATAGGCCTGATGTGCTGGTGCTGACTGCGACACCGATTCCACGCACGTTGGCCATGACGGTGTATGGGGATTTGGATGTCTCGGTGATCGACCAGATGCCGCCCGGGCGGAAGCCGGTGCGCACGTTTCTCATGAGCGACGGGCAGCGGGGGCGGGCCTATCAGATTCTACGCGATGAGCTGCGGAGCGGCCGGCAGGCCTATGTGGTGTATCCGCTCGTCGAAGAATCGGAGAAGACCGATCTGCAGGCGGCCATGCAAGGCGCAGATCAGCTGCAAGCGGACGAGTTGGCCGAGTTTCGTGTCGGACTTGTGCACGGTCGGATGAAGTCGGAAGAGAAAGAACAGGTCATGGCATCGTATAAGAAGGGGGTGATCCAGGCACTGGTCTCGACGACTGTGGTGGAGGTCGGGGTCGATGTGCCCAATGCCACGGTCATGATGATCGAGCATGCCGAGCGGTTCGGGCTGGCACAATTGCACCAATTGCGCGGACGCGTCGGGCGAAGCGGACACCAGTCCTATTGTCTGCTGATGGCTTCGGGCGGGATACTGTTTCGATCGGCGAAGCCACAAGTGGCCGGCGAACCGGCATCGGCGGCCCGTCAGCGGCTGGACGCGCTCGTGCGATCGACCGACGGGTTTGTGATCGCCGAGGAAGATCTCCGCATTCGCGGGCCGGGCGAGTTTTTTGGATTCCGGCAGTGGGGCATGCCGGAGTTTCGTGTCGCGAACCTGGTGCGGGATGCCGATATACTCCAGCAGGCACGGCAGGAGGCCTTTGCACTGTTGAAGCAAGACCCACAACTGAAGGCGCCGGTGCACCGCGCCTTGCGAGAAGCAATGTTGCGGCGGTGGGAAGCGAAGTTGGATTTGGGGTCGGTCAGTTAAGATTCGCGGGTCCTGTCGTCGACCAGCCCAACCGGCCCGGCCGCCTCACCGGCTCGGCGGCGCGCACAAACGTGGTGCTCTTTATTCATCGCACCGTGCGCCCTCTTGCCCCGCCCGGTGTAGGAGGGGAGGGGTGGTCCGTTAGTCTCCTTTGCTCGGGCAACGCGCGGCCTCAGAAGGCCCTCGTTGAACGCGCGCAGTAGAAGATCAATCAGCCCCCATCCCTAGAGAGATAACGAGCGAGCTTGGAAGGAGCATGTATATCGTCCGATGCGCGCAGTCGAGGGCAGCCTTGGCCCCTCCCCTAGAGAGGTGTTGAGAATTGGCCTTCAGGCATGCCCCAAGTGAGTAGGGGGTAGGGCGAAGATGGGACTTTTGCAGCGATTAAAACATGATTTGAAGGCGGGGCTGGTGACGTTGCGTCTTGGCACGGCGCAGGTGGCGAACCGTGCGTTGGAAGAAACGGAACTGCTGCGGATCCGGCTCGAAATCCGCAAGCTCGACCAGCAATTGGGCGAGCTCTATCGGGATGTCGGCGAGCGAGCAGTCAACCTGTGCGAGGCAGGCGAACCGGTTGAACGGGTCCTGTACGACGCTGAAGTCGGTCGACTCGTCAAAGAGATCCAAGAGCTCAAAGACGCACGCGGGAATCTTGAATCGGAGATGACGGAGGTTCAGAACGACCTATGAGCGACCCGTCACGCAGGACGCGTCTCGCCGGCGTGGATATCGGCACGCTCAACTGCCGGTTACTGATTGCCGATCTGTCGCCCGACGGAAGGCTGATAGAGGTACGATCTGAGCGACGAATCCTTCGGCTGGGCGTGGCCAGTATCATCGCATCGAGGCCGCTTTGGAATATCAACTAAGAATGGGATTGACTCATGGCCAAAATCGCCCGATGTAAAGAAGCGTTAGACAGGGTACTCTAGATTGTATACAATCTTAGCTCGTCGCAAGATGAGTCATGTTACGGATCTTGCCAGCCCGCCCATGGAACGACTCTAGTAGCCATTCATGTTGGATAATCCATAAACATCGGTCGCGAGGAGTCTGACACAGAAGAGGTATTCACCTGACCCAGGTGAGCTGCAGACATGGTGAATAAGGTTGATCGGATAGGCGGAAGACAATTCTCAAATCTCAGTGCGTCGATCGTTGCGACACTGAAAGAGCGGATCATTCATTGGCAATATCCGCCAGAACACCGGCTTACCGAAGCAGAACTCTGCCAGAAATTCGGCGTCAGCCGTAGTCCGGTGCGGGAGGCCCTCCGGACACTGGCGACGGATGGGTTCGTCAAAAAGATGCCCAATCGGGGCTACGCGGTTAAGCAGTACAACCTTCGCGAGATTGAGGAGCTCTATGAGGTTCGCCTGGCCCTGGAACTGTTTGTCGTCGAATGCTTGGCGAAGCGCGGCACCCCGCTGAAGGATGATATGGATGCGCTCAAGCGAACCTGGACTGGTCTGCTGAACGGATCTTCTAAGAAGGATGAGGAACTCGCCCGGCTGGACACACTTTTTCACGAAACGCTCGCCCATGCAGCAGGAAACAAGTCTCTGTTGCGGCATCTTCGCGCCATCAACGAGCGGTTGCTGCTTTTTCGCATGATAGATTTCGGCAGGGCACACCGGGCCGAAAGCACATGCCACCAACACCTGGACATCCTTAAACGTATTGCAGCCAAAGATATATCGGGTGCACGCAAGGCCATGCAACGGAATATCGAAGAGGGCCGGAACAACGTTCATGCAGCGATCAAAGATGCGCTGGCCAGAGCCTACTCATTCTAGGAAATTCAACTCTCCGCCAGCACAGCTTAATGTCGCCTGGTGATAGGAGTGTGCCCAATGCGCCTCAATGCTCTTTCGGCCGGCGTTGAGGCGTCGACCATGTGCTTCAGCGGGGTCGTTCACAGTATTTTCCACCAGGCTTGTAATGTCTGTCTTGAAAGCGATGCATTACTTACCCTTGTTTCATCGGAAAAAGGCAACCTCTCCCAAGGGATCCGCCTGGGGACTCCCCCAAAGTTCACTTTTCTGAATCAGCTCCGGGTGGGACAACCGTTCGCTTGCCGAGGAGGGATTCTCCGAATTAGCGGGTCCGAGCTGTCCGTTGATTTGCGAACCGCAAGCCTCTGGCACATCGATCTCAAGGGATTGGGAGTCGATCTACGTCAGCGCGACACGGCTCAAGCGTGGGCGGTCGCCTGGCTGGAACTGGGGAAATATCGGCGCAGGAATGGAATATCCGCAATGATCGCGGCCATTCCTGTGCCAAGACAGAATTCCGTGACATCGCCCGGGATAAAAAGATTTGTCGAAATGGCGGTTCAAACCGTTCCGGCCCTGATAGATGCGACACGCAACCTTCAGGCTGACGGCGCCATCACCGCCATCAAACCTTTGATCGGGCTGGGACCCGGTTTGACGCCTTCGGGCGATGATTTCATCGTGGGGTATCTGGCTGGATTGTGGAGCACGGCGGGCAGTGATTCATCCCGGTTGAGGTTCATGTCATCCCTGGGTGCCTGGCTGTCTCAGGCCGCAGCAGGCACCAACGCGATCAGCCGCACCTATATTAAATCTGCGGTCAACGGCAATGTCTCCGAGCCGATTGCGACTCTGGCGCAACGCTTTGGGCAAGCGAAAAGCATGGACAGCGTCCGAGAAGCGACACGGATCGCCCTGCACGTGGGCAACACCTCAGGGACCGATGGCGTCCAGGGGCTGTTGCTTGGCTGTATCTCCTGGGCGGCGCCTTCATTATCTTATTTCAATCGATCTCAGCTAGCAGGCTGTTGACAATCAAGTGGTTTAAAAAAATCCTCCCCTGTTGCAGTCACCATAGCCCTTCTTTGATTCTCCTTTGCCGCATACCCCGTAGCTTGCTGCGGGGAGCTGTATTGTTCATATTGTGCCCTGTGCTAAGGATCCTGTGCCAAACTCCTGCAGAATGCTCCGGTGCGGTCGAGATTGCCGGGTCTACTGAGCCGTTTCCCTGACGTGCAATCAACAGAAGGCTCAGCGATGTTTTATCGGTTTTCCCAAGACAGGAGGAGCAGACAATGCTGCCTGTGAAACGCTTTCACTGGGACACTCCAGAGTATGTGGATGCCTTTACCACTTTTCTAAAATACACTGGCGAACGGATTTATGTGCGCCAGATCCTTCGAGGGATCTTTTCTCACTATTCCGCTGAGTCGCGCGCGATCGATTGGGGTGCCGGGGAGGGGGACCTCACCCGGCTTATGTTGGAACACTTCCACCGTGTGTATGCGGTAGAACCGCACTCGGGCATGCGTGCGGTGCTTGCGACGAGATATCCAAGCGCGCAGGTTATCGATGGCACCCTCATCTCAACGATCCCGCCCACCCCAGTCGCAGTCGGGCTTATCAGTCATGTTTTTTACCATGTTCCCGATCACAAATGGGGTGCCTATACGATTCACGCGGCCAATCAGCTCACGGAGGATGGCGTGCTGGTCGTAACCCTCAAAAACCCAGATTCGGGATGTAATCAGATGCTCGAATACTTTGGGGCGCCCCGCTACAACATCTATGATGGCCTAGCCAGAGTCATGCGGCTTCATACGGAATTCGACTTTTCGTTTACGCGTGTACCAGGTTCCATTTGTACGCCCTCGTTCGACGAGACACTCCAGATCGCTCGGTTCATGTTGTGTGACCGCGACGCCGATGCCTTTTCCCATGCCCCAACCGAGGAGGAGTTTCAGGAGTATGTCCGCTTGCACTTCTGGGACGAGCGGAGACACACAGGGGGTTGGCCCTACGAAGAGGTGTTCTGCTTCGTGCGACGTAATGCGGTGCATGCAAAGTAGCCTGAAGGTGGGAGATGACTCAGCCAGCACTTTGTTCTTGACTTGGTATACAATTTAGTGTTCAAGTTCGCGGTCGAGAAATAAACAGCACGACTTCCCAGAACTCGCAAGCTAAAAATCTCTCTCGGGGCTGTTCATGCAGTCATCCCGGACGAGACACCACTCTGCGGGATTTGACGTTCGTCAGATAGGCCTCTGGTGGGGAAGTTCCCAACCGCGTGACGTTCAACGCCACGAACCGGCCAAGGCGAAGGCGTCAATGGGGAGGCCGTGAACATGGCCAGGGCGACCAAAATACTCCGCAATTTCTATCGTGATTCGGTCTCGCTGATGCAACTCTCCTCCACGTTCGCCAAGTTGCCCGGCGTGGAACAAGCCTCGGCAATCATGGCCTCTGCTAACAACATTAGTTTGCTCAAAGAAGCCGGCTTGCTCGGAGAGACTATTGAGGCCGGTCCCAACGATCTGCTCATCGCGCTTCAGGGAGACGACGACGCCCTTGCTGCTGCCATGGCTGCAGCCGAGTCGGCCTTGAACCAAAACCCACCTCCAATGTCCGGAAACGGCAAGTCCGCTGCCATGGCCCCCCGCAGCATAGAAATGGGTCTCGGAGAGATGGTTGGCGCCAATCTGGCCTTGATCTCCACGCCTGGCGAATATGCCGCTGCCGAAGCGTTCAAGGCCTTGCGTCTTGGCCTCAACGTGATGCTGTTCAGCGACAATATCGAGTTGAACGACGAGATTGCCCTGAAACGCTTCGCTCAGGCCCACGATCTCATCGTCATGGGGCCGGATTGCGGGACCGCCATCATCAATGGGATCCCGCTCGCCTTCGCCAACGTCGTGAGGCGTGGGGAGATCGGTGTCGTGGCTGCGTCTGGCACCGGTCTTCAGCAGGTCACCTGCCTTATCGATCGATGGGGCAAGGGTATCTCGCAGGCGATCGGAACCGGAGGTCATGACTTGCACAAGGACGTGGGAGGTATTTCCATGCTCCAGGGGCTGAAGGCATTGGCCGCCGATCAATCCACCTCGGTCATTGTTCTGATTTCCAAGCCTCCGTCGCCGGAGGTTGCCGAACACGTTCTGGATGTAGCCGGTGGGGCCGGAAAGCCGGTGGTGGTGAATTTCCTAGGCGCGGACCCAGAGGGTATCAGGCGTCCGAATGTGTTCGCGGCCCGGACTCTTGAGGATGCGGCGGCTGCAGCGGTGGCACTTGCTGACGGCAGGCAGCCCGAAGAGGGCAGGCCGGAGCGCCCGCCTTTTGCGATGCCCCCCAAGCTGGTCCCCGGGCAGCAATACCTTCGCGGTCTTTACAGTGGGGGGACGTTTTGTTACGAAGCCTCGCTTCTACTGAAGAAAAGCTTGGGACCGATCTATTCAAATACTCCGGTGGATCCCGAAGACCGCCTGGACGACGTCTGGACCAGCCTGGGTCATACGGTCATTGATCTGGGCGACGATCTCTTCACCCGAGGCCGTCCCCATCCCATGATCGATCACCGACTGCGCAATGAACGCATTCTCAAAGAAGCCGGAGATCCAGAGGTGGCTGTGATTCTGTTGGATGTGGTGCTCGGATATGGTTCACATCCGGATCCGGCAAGCGAAATGGCGCCGGTGATTCAAAGGGCCAAAGCGTTGGCCGACAGGGCGGGCAGACATCTGGTCGTTGTCGGCTCTGTCTGCGGCACATCGTTGGACCCGCAAGATCTGTTTAAACAGGAAGCCGCCTTGCGAGATGCAGGGGTGACCCTGGCCGAAAGTAACGCCCAGGCAGTCCGCCTGGCGGCCACCGTTGTGTTAGGGCCGACCACGGTTGGGGGAATGCCATGATGCAGGCCTTGTTTCAGGAGAAACTACAGGTATTGAACGTCGGCCTGTCGTCATTTGCCGAATCGGTCGCCAGGGCGGGCGGGACGGTATTACAGATAGACTGGGCCCCGCCTGCGCAGGGGCATCAGACTGTGTGTCGTGAATTAGCTCAGCTCGTGAACCTGCCGGCCGTCGAAGAGGCCAACCAAAAGGCTTTTGATGCGTACCTATCAGCCCAGCCGGTCCTTCGGGGTATCGGGATTGCCGGCAAGGTCCTTCCTAATATGGCTGAGCGCATGATCCTGCACGGTGGTCCTCCCATCGCCTGGGAAAACATGTGCGGTCCCATGCAGGGCGCCATCGTCGGCGCAATCCTCTATGAGGGATGGGCGAAGAATACCACCGGCGCGTGGGCCCTGGCTTCCGGTGGTGAGGTTGTCCTCGAACCCTGTCACCATCATGCCGCCGTCGGTCCGATGGCTGGCGTCATCAGCCCGTCCATGCCCGTGTGGATGGTTGTCGATGCCACCCATGGCAATCAGGCCTTCAGTAACTTCAACGAGGGAATCGGCCGAGTGCTCCGGTTCGGCGCCAACAGTCCCGATGTGATAGACCGGCTTAAATGGATAGAAAAGGTGCTCGGACCGACGTTGCGGGCAGGAGTGGAGACTCTCGGCGAACTGGATCTCAAAACGTTGATGGCGCAGGCGCTGCACATGGGCGACGAGGTGCACAACCGCAACGTCGCGGCGTCGTCCCTGTTTTTGAAACGGTTGATTTCGGCTTTGCTGAAGACGGATACGCCCTCGGCCGATATCGCCGCCGCCGTCGACTTCATCGCCGGCAACGATCACTTCTTTCTCAATCTCTCCATGACCGCCTGTAAGGCCATGCTCGATGCTGCCCACGGCGTTCCAGGAAGCAGCATGGTCACGGCCATGGCCCGTAATGGCGTCGAGTTCGGTATCCGTGTCAGCGGCGCGGGGGATCAGTGGTTTACCACGCGGGCGCCGGTGGTCGACGGACTCTTCTTCCCCGGATACACCACGGCGGACGCGGCGCCCGATCTGGGGGACAGCGCGATCACCGAGACAGCGGGTCTGGGCGGCTTCGCGATGGCCGCCTCCCCGGCGATCATCAAGTTCGTCGGCGGCACGCCGCAGGATGCGATCGACAATACGACGGCGATGGCCCATATCACGCTGGGCCGGAATGGTGCCTTCACGTTGCCGGCGATGAATTTTGCCGGCTCGCCGGCGGGCATCGACATCCGTAAGGTCGTGGATACCGGCATTCAACCGATTATTAATACGGGGATTGCCCACCGTGAGGCCGGAGTCGGACAGATCGGGGCGGGTATTACACGTGCCCCCCTCGCCTGTTTCACGCAGGCGGTTTCCGCGCTGGCAACCGCCATGCGCGGCAGTCAGTGAACGCGGAGAATGTTTCCGATGACTGCTGCCAACAAACTTGCCGTTGTCGCGGTGGGGGGCAACTCGTTGATTCGAGACAAACAGCATGAGTCCATCCCAGACCAGAGTGAGGAGGCGGCGATTACTGCGCACTATATCGCCGACATGATCGAAGCCGGTTGGAATGTGGTGGTGACGCACGGAAACGGCCCACAGATGGGCTTTGTCCTGCGACGGTCGGAACTGTCACTTCATGAAGTGCCTCCTGTGCCCATGGATTATGCCGGTGCCGACTTGCAGGGAGGCATCGGCTACATGTTCCTCAAGGCACTGTATAACGAATTCCGCAAGCGCCGGATTGATCGGAAGGCTGTGGCCGTGGTCACCCAGACCATTGTCGACAGCCATGACCCGGCATTTACCAATCCGACCAAGCCCATCGGTTCTCAATTGGACGAACCGACGGCGCGCCGGCTTGCCGCTCAACAAGGCTGGACCATCAAAGAAGATGCGGGACATGGTTGGCGGCGCGTAGTGCCCTCGCCGTTGCCACGGACCATCGTCGAACTCGAGATGATCAGGTGCCTGGCCAAGGCGGGGTATGTGGTCATCGCTTGCGGCGGAGGCGGGATCCCAGTCGTCAAAGATGCCGAGGGCAATTTGGTCGGCGTTGAAGCGGTGATCGACAAGGACTTTGCGTCGAGCCTACTGGCGCGCGATATCGGTGCTGAATTGTTGCTGGTATCGACTGCGGTCGAAAAGGTCGCCATCAACTTCAATAGGCCCAATCAGCATTGGTTGGATCGCATGACGGTGGCTGAAGCGAAGAGGCATTTCGCGGACAATCAATTTGACAAGGGCAGCATGGGACCGAAAATTCAGGCGGTGATCGAATTCTTGGAAGGTGGCGGAGGGATGGGGCTGATCACCAATCCTTCCAATATTGGTCGCGCCCTGGCCGGTGAAACCGGAACGTTCATTGTGCGGGAGGGTGCGCCGGCATTCACATTTCACAATTAAGGAGGACATATGGCTCCATCACATAAACTGACAAGACGCCAAGTTCTGAAAGGAACCGCCGCTGTCGGAGCTCTGGGAATTTTGGGCGGCTTGGGCTGGCTCGGCCAAGCATGGGGGGCACAGGACAAGGTCAAGATGGGGTTCCTCTTTGTGGGGCCGCGAGACGACTATGGCTACAACCAAGCCCATTTTGAAGGTAAATCGGCGGTGGCCAAACTCGACTGGGTGAAGGCCTTCGATGAAGAGAAGGTGCCGGAGACTATCGAGGTCCAGAAAAGCATGGAAAGCATGATCAAGCTGGACGGGGCCCAGGTTATCTTCCCTACATCCTTCGGCTATTTTGATCCTCACATTCTCAAGGTCGCGCCCCAATATCCCAACATCCTCTTTTTGCACTGCGGGGGGCTCTATCAAGAAGGCAAACATCCCAAGAATGTCGGCAGTTACTTCGGCTACATTGACGAATCGCAGTATGTGGCCGGCATCGTGGCTGGCGGGATGACCAAGAGCGGGAAGCTGGGGTTTGTAGCGGCCAAGCCTATTCCACAAGTATTGCGCAATATTAATAGCTATACACTCGGGGCCCGCAGCATCAGACCGAACTGCACGACCAATGTGATTTTTACCGGGGACTGGTCACTGCCGGTTCGCGAGGCGGAAGCCACCAACAGCTTGGTCGATCAAGGGATCGACGTGATCACCTGCCATGTAGACAGCCCCAAAGTCGTCATGACCATGTGCGAAAAGCGGGGCATCTATTGCACCGGCTATCACTGCAACCAAGTGAAGCTTGCACCCCGTGGGTACCTCACCGGAGCCGAATGGAATTGGGCCAAAGTCTACATGGATTATGCCGACATGATTCGAAAAGGGCAGAAGGTTCCCAACCTGGTACGTGGTGGTTTAAAGGAAGGCCTTGTGAGGGTGTCTGATTATAACCAGGTGGTGACTGAATCCGTTCGCAAGCAAGCCGACGCGGCCAAGGCAAAATTCATGGACGGATCAATGGTCGTCTACAAGGGCCCCATCAAGGACAATACAGGTCGTGCCGTCATTCCGGCCGGAAAGGAATCTGTCCAAACGGATATCGGGCTGGAAAGTATGGATTGGCTGGTTGAAGGGGTAATCGGTTCGACCAAGTCGTGAGCATGGATGTGCCGAAAAACCTGCACAAAGCGCTGGAACCGTTCCTCATCATCCTCGGCTCTCTCTCGGTGTCGATGGTGTTGTTTGGAGGGTTTGTGGCAGCGGCTGGGGCGAACCCCATCGAGGTGTATCAGACGATGTATCGGGCCGCTTTTGGCTCTACGTTCTCGTGGCAAAATACGTTGGTACGAGCCGCGCCACTGATGCTGACGGCCCTCTGCACGGCACTGCCTGGCTATCTCGGATTGATCATCATCGGAGGAGAGGGGGCAGTGGTGATAGGGGGCCTCGGCGCGGCGTTAGCGGCTCTGACCATGCCCACTGCCCCTCCCATGGTGGTCCTTGCCACCATGGCGCTCGTCGGCATGATCACCGGCGGGATCTGGCTCGCCATTGGAGGGGCATTGCGGCACTATCGCGCTGTCAATGAAACCATCAGTAGTCTGTTATTGAACTATATCGCCATTGCGGTGCTGAACCACCTCGTCACGAGCACCTTTCGCGATCCAGAAAGTCTCAATCATCCCTCGACGCATCATATTGGAGAGGCCAATATGATCGGCCTCATCCCTGGGACAGACCTCCATTGGGGATTGGCTTTCGGCGTCGTTGCTTGTGTCCTGGCGTGGTTTCTCATGCATCGCACCGTCTTCGGCTTTGCGTCACAAATCGCAGGAGGCAATGTTCGCGCCGCTCAGATCGCAGGATTGCCGGTCGGGCGGTTGATTCTCATCGTCTGCTTCGTGGCGGGAGCAGCAGGTGGATTGGCAGGCATGGTGGAAGTGGCGGCCATCCACGGCAGGGCCAATGATACCCTCAATGCCAATTATGGGTATGCCGGCATTCTCGTCGCTTTTGTGGCACGCAATAATCCGCTGGCCATTATACCTGTTGCCGTGTTGTTGGGAGGAATCCGTGCAAGTAGCGGATTGTTGCAGCGGGCACACGCGCTGCCGGATGCGACCGTGCTCGTGATGCAGGGGATCATATTCCTCGTCATCCTGTTTAGCGAGACCCTGTACGGGCGATTTTCGATGTCGCAGAGAAAGGGGGTATCGTGATGGAGGTCGGTTGGTGGGGAGTCTTAATCGCCGTGCTGGGGGGAGCGATTCGGATCGGTACCCCATTTTTATTTGTCTCGCTGGGCGAGTGCCTGACCGAAAAAAGTGGCCGCATCAATTTGGGACTTGAGGGCACGCTCGTGATGGGAGCGATGACGGGGTACGCCATCTCCTTGCATAGCGGGTCTCCGTGGCTGGGTGTTGTGTGTGCCGGGCTGGCCGGGGCGGTGCTCGGCGCCTTCCATAGTTGGCTTTGCAGCTTCCAGCGGGTCAATGATATCGCAGTGGGGATTGCGATGATGCTGTTCGGCACCGGATTGGCCTTTTTCCTAGGGAAGCCATACATTCAACCATCCGCTCCTCGATTGCCGTCGATCGATCTCGGAGGCTGGAGTAATGTGCCTCAACTCCAAGCGGCTCTCCAGATCAATGCCTTGTTTCTGATCGGGATTGTCGTGGCGATTGCGGTTGGGTGGATATTGAAAAATACTTCGTGGGGATTGAAGGTTCGTGTTGTCGGCGAGAGTGCCGATGCGGCGCGCGCCCTCGGATTGCCGGTCGATCGAATACGGATTCTGAGTACCGCCCAGGGAGGATTTCTTGCGGGAATCGGCGGGTCGTATCTCTCGCTCTACTACCCGTTCAATTGGAGCGAAGGCCTTTCGAGCGGCCAGGGATTAATGGCGGTGGCGCTGGTGATCTTCGCCCGTTGGCAGCCGCTTGCCTGCCTATGGGTTTCTCTCTTGTGGGGAGGAGCGGCTGCGTTAGGGCCGGCCTTGCAATCCGTGGGGATTACCTATGGGTATTATATCTTCAACGCAATACCCTACATTATGACGTTGGCGGTGATGATTGCGACGTGTTCTCCACGACGCAATCTGTTGGGGGCACCCCATGAACTGACCGTCACCCGGTAAGCCGAAGGGCCACCTTCGAATGTTTCTGCGTGGAGGTAAAAATCATGAGTAAATATGTTACCGCTGATCCGTATCCCTATCCATACAATGGGGATCTCCGCCCGGAGAACACGGTGTTTCTCATCATTGACATGCAGACCGATTTTTGCGGAAAAGGGGGGTACGTGGACAAAATGGGCTATGACATTTCACTCACCCGTGCCCCCATCGCCCCGATCCTTAAAGTGCTCGCGAAAGCGCGGAACATTGGGATGCATGTCTTCCATACGAGGGAAGGGCACCGACCTGACCTCACTGATCTCCCCGAGAACAAACGGTGGCGTAGTCGAAGAATCGGAGCAGGCATTGGGGATCCCGGCCCCTGCGGGAAAATCCTCGTCCGAGGAGAGCCGGGATGGGACATCATTCCGGAGCTCGCTCCAAAACCTGGCGAACCAATCATTGATAAGCCCGGCAAAGGGTCGTTTTGGGCGACCGATCTGGAAATGCTGTTACGGCTTCGCGGGATCACCAATATCGTCCTGGCAGGGATTACTACCGATGTCTGTGTCCACACCACTATGCGCGAAGCCAATGACCGGGGCTTTGAATGTCTCCTGCTCGAAGATTGTTGTGGCGCGACTGATTATGAAAACCACCAGGCGGCGATCAAGATGGTCAAAATGCAAGGTGGAGTGTTCGGTACCGTATCGAAATCCGATGCTTTCGTGGAAGCACTTTCATGACGAACCCTGTTCCTCCAGACCTGGAAGTCCTCGGCATGACCAAGCGGTTCGGACCGCTGGTGGCCTTGAAGGACGTCAATTTTCGTCTGCGGCCAGGTCGGTTTCATGCGCTGCTCGGTGAAAACGGCGCCGGCAAGAGCACCTTGGTGAAATGCATCATGGGCTATTACCACCCTGATGAGGGGAACATTCTGGTGGATCAGCAACCGGTCACGGTTCGTAGTCCCCGTGACGCGCAGGCATTGGGAATCGGGATGGTCTATCAGCAGTTTACCCTCATTCCCAACATGACGGTTCTCGAAAACCTGGTGATCTCCAAAGCGAAGTTGAACCCGCTCATCAATTGGCGGGAGGAAGAAGACAAGTTGACTCGGTTTATGGAGAAGATGCCGTTCAAAGTTTCTCTTGCAGCTCGTGTCAGTTCACTCGCAGCAGGTGAAAAACAAAAAGTTGAAATTCTCAAGCAACTATTTTTACAAAACCGGATTCTCATTCTGGATGAGCCTACTTCCGTCCTGACACCACAAGAAGCGGATGAAGTCTTAGGCCATCTCCGTGCTATGACGCGATCACAACAGCTCAGCGTCTTGATTATTACCCACAAACTGAGAGAAGTGGTGACATTCGCAGATGAGGTCACGGTGTTGCGTAAGGGACAATTCGTGGGGTCTGGACTGGTGTCGGATCTGACGGTGTCTCAGATGGCCGAAATGATGGTGGGGTCTGAATTTACAACCAAACCGAAGGAACGCATCGCACCTCCCGCCAAGACGCCCAAACTAGCTATTCACGATCTTCGAGTACATGACGATGCCGGAGTAGAAGCTGTTCGGGGGCTGCATGTCACCATCCATTCAGGTGAAATCGTGGGTGTTGCCGGTGTATCGGGCAATGGACAGCGAGAACTGGTTGAGGTCCTGGCCGGGCAACGCCAGTCGATAGCAGGCAAAATCTTGGTAGGAGGCACGCCTTTTAAGCCGACCCGTGAGCAGATTGTGCGTCATAAAATCTATTGCTTGCCGGAAGAACCGCTTCTGAACACCTGCGTGGGGAACATGAGTCTCGCAGAAAATCTGGCGTTTCGCAATTTTGATGTGGAGCCCCATGCCGTGGGTGGCTGGCTCATCAATCACCACATGATACGGCGTAGCGCACAGAGTTTGATCGAACAATATAATATCAAGCCGCCGTATCCCCACCTCCCGATCCGATCTCTTTCCGGCGGAAATGTACAGCGTGCGGTCTTGGCGCGAGAGCTTTCCGACGGCGTGGAGATCTTAGTCGTGGCCAATCCATGCTTTGGGTTGGACTTCTTAGCCACGGAAGACATTCGCCTACAGATTGTCGCCGCGCGTAATCGTGGGACGGCTGTGCTTCTGGTGAGTGAGGATCTCGACGAAATCTTGGAACTGGCCGACCGTACCGTGGTGATGTTTAACGGTCAACTGGTCTATGAAACGACGTCGTCCGGCGCCGACCTCGCGCTCATCGGACGGCACATGACAGGACATGCGGCATGAACACTGTCATCGCATCCCCTTATCCGTATCAGTTGCCTTCGCGAGAGTCCGGTGCCCGAGTGGCGTTGGTGATCATTGACATGCAGCGCGATTTCATTGAGCCAGGCGGATTTGGCGCGGCGCTGGGCAATCAGGTCGAACACCTTCAAAGGATCGTACCGACCGTCTCCGGGCTGCTCCGAACATTTCGAGAATTGCGGTTGCCGGTTATTCACACCAGAGAAGGCCATCGCCCCGATCTGTCAGATTGCCCTCCGGCCAAAAGAAGCCGCGGGGACTCCTCGCTTCGCATCGGAGATCCAGGACCGATGGGACGTATCTTGGTGTTGGGAGAACCAGGAAATGACTTTGTGAAGGAGTTGCGTCCAGAATCGGACGAACTCGTTATCGACAAACCCGGCAAAGGGGCGTTTTACGCAACCAACCTGCAGGAGCGTCTGCAGGCCCTGTCGATCAGCCATTTGATCTTTACGGGAGTGACCACCGAGGTCTGTGTCCAGACCAGCATGAGAGAAGCCAACGACCGCGGATATGAATGTCTCTTAGTGGAAGATGGAACCGAAAGCTATTTTCCTGATTTTAAACGTACAACCCTGCGCATGATCCAATCGCAGGGAGGAATTGTCGGCTGGGTGACGACAGCGAATCGTCTGACGGACTCTCTCCGGCAAGCCTACGGATAGCTGCGACAGGTCCAATAAATCCTGAGCGGAAGGAGCAGGGGTGTTGGGATGGGTTGGTCACTTCAGAACAGCAGTTTGGATATCGCCACATTGCAGAAGCATTACCACGCGGGGACGTTGCGGCCGACTGAGCTCGTGGAGGCTGTGTACGAGCGGGTCGCGCATTGTCCCGTGCCACACATCTGGATTTATCTCCTGCCCCGCGAAGCGGTGTTAGCCCAAGCTAAAGAGCTGGAAGCTCGATGGAAGTCTGACAAGGCCGGAATGCCGCTCTATGGCATTCCCTACGCCATCAAGGACAATATCGATGCAGCGGGGCACCCCACCACGGCCGCTTGTCCGGAATTTCGTTACGTGCCGACGGAGTCGGCTACTGTCGTGAACCGGCTCAATTCGTCGGGCGCGCTGTTGATCGGCAAAACTAATCTGGACCAGTTTGCCACAGGATTGGTGGGAACCCGTTCCCCTTACGGTATCAGCCCAAACCCCTTCGACTCCCGGTTTATTTCCGGCGGGTCCAGTTCCGGTTCTGCAGTCGCCGTTTCCACCGGGCTGGTCAGCTTTTCTTTAGGGACCGATACGGCCGGTTCGGGTCGAGTCCCGGCCGGGTTCACCAATCTCGTTGGCCTCAAGCCGAGCAAAGGACTGCTCAGCACAAAGGGAGTCTTTCCCGCCTGCCGCTCCTTGGATTGTGTCTCGATCCTTGCGCTCACATGCGCCGATGCGCAGGCTGTTTTTAATGTGTGTCAGGCGCCTGATCCGGCCGATCCATTTTCTCGCGAGAGGCCGGCCTATCTCCCACAAAAACAGCATGCCGCGACTCGTCCATTCCGTTTTGCGGTGCCGTATCGCGAGCAATTGGAATTTTTCGGGAATGATGAATACGCGGCGCTGTTCTCCTCGGCTGTGGAACGTTTCGAAAAGTTGGGAGGGCAGAAGAAGGAAATTGATTTCGGACCGTTCCTCGAGACCGCCAAACTGCTGTATCACGGGCCATGGGTCGCTGAACGGTTAGCGGCGATCAAGGACTTTTTTGCCCAAAAGCCGAACGCCTTGCATCCTGTCACGAAGCGCATCATCGAAGGAGGCTCACGCTTTTCCGCCATAGACGCCTATGAAAGTTATTATCAGCTGCGAACATATCAACAAATAGTCAGGGCCCTGTGGGGTACCGTTGACGTACTTCTGCTCCCGACCACCGGCACCATCTATACAATTGCAGAAGTGGAAGCCGAACCAGTGCAGTTGAACACGAATCTCGGCTATTACACCAACTTCGTCAATCTCTTGGATCTCTGTGCCTGGGCTGTTCCCAATGGATTTCTCAAGAATGGCCTTCCGATGGGGGTTACATTGATGGCGCCCGCATTCCACGATGAATATCTGGGAGGACTTGCCGCGGAGTTTCATCACCAGTCAAGCAGTACCATGGGGGCTACAGGATTGACGTTGCCGCCCAACAGCGCTCCGGATGGCGAGTTGTCGAGCAGCCCGGGTGGCGAACGAATGGAACTGGCTGTGCTGGGGTTGCATCTGACCGGGCAGCCGCTCAATTTCCAACTCACCGAGCTGGGAGGCCGATTACGAAGGACCTGCCGGACCGCACCGGAATACCGGTGTTACGTGATTACCGACCCTCAGGGGGCGCGCAAGCCCGGTGCCGTCTTCGTCAGGGACGGCAGTGGCGCTGGGCTAGAAGTGGAAGTCTGGGACATACCGTTAGAAAATTTTGGTCGCTTTATGGTACGAGTCCCGCCTCCGTTGGGAATAGGATCGCTGAAGCTCGATGATGGCCGGGTGGTCAAGGGATTCATCTGCGAAGGCCACGCGATCGAGGGGGCGGAAGAAATCACGGCCATGGGGGGTTGGCGGACGTATCTGGCGGGGCATCCACGATAGCGTATTTTATAGATCACAGATACCTCCCAATAGCGGGCGTTGGGCTCATCGCTGCAAAGGGAGTGGCCAAGGCTGCCCTTTACTGCGCGCATCGAACGACCGTCATCCATCTAATTGATCCTTCCAAGCTTGCTCGCCTCTCCTCTCTGCGCCCGTCGAGCGAGCACATTCCGATCGTGCGCGCTCCGGGAGCACGGGACCACGCGGGTGGCGTTCCCGCCCGTGTCATCGTGCGCGTTCTGCGAGCAAGAAGGGCACCTGGTCGCTCCCTCCTTATCCTTCTGAGGCCGCGCGTTGCGCGAGCATAGAGGGCGCCGTTCGTCCACACAGTGGCGCTTGCAGCAGAAACGAGCATGATAATCACCGCTGGCTCGTCCAGGAGCCTGTCCGACATTGACCGTTCTACTGCGGCGAACGATCCGCGACCAGCTGCGTCGTTCTCGGCCCGAAAAAATCCTCAACGTATTCCAGCGAATACGCCTCCGGTTTTTCCGGGCCTGCGGCCTCGCATCTGGCCGCACCTCCTTCGCCTCGTCACGAAGGCAATGTCGGACAGGCTCCTAGGGAGATTGCCTCACGTTCCTAGGGAGATGCCTAGTATGTATATCGTTCCACTCAGTTTATAGATGCCACCCCAGGGATGGATCTGGTCAGGGTTCAGTCACCGACACTCTCACGGCTCCGCGCGCCCGTCTCGCTTGCCGTCTCGACGGTTTCGTCACGAGCCCTCGTAAATAATGCGGGCTAGAAGCATTTATGTAATGAGCGGCCTCCCTCTTGCCGGGAGGGGGCGATGTTGGAAAAAACAAAATATGTTTCGTCCACTCTCAAAAAAATGTATATTTTCCTTGCTATATGTTTCCGACTTAGGCATATTCCGCACAAATACGTAGTCTGATAGGTTCGGGCGCATTGGCATACAGATTACTAACGTAACTAACGTTGTAAGAGAAGGGAGGTATTCTCCATTCGTTTTGATTTCTCACCAGGGAGGCTGTCACCATGAAGGTCGATCAAACCAGGGAGGCTGTCACCATGAAGGTAGCTGAAAAAAGACGGTGGAAAATACTGTTGGTTGCTGGGGCCACCATGGCGCTAGTGGCCGGAATGGTATCCACGCTGCCCAGTGCGTATGCCGGCGGCACGATTAAGGCCAACGATGACCAGTGGATCAGCATCGGAATGGGTATACGGACCAAGCTTTCTTCAGTGCAAGATGGGCAAGCGAACGGTCAGGGCTACGGCACAAACTTCGGTGTCGACAACGCTCGTGTTTATATCAACGGGAAGATCCATAAGTACGTCGGGTTCACGTTCAACACCGAATGTTTTAACTGTGCGGTCGGCGGAGGGGGAGCTCAATTCGCGGGGAATTCCAATATGGGCCTGATCGATGCGATCGGGAAGTTTGAGTTTAATGACCTCGTGAACCTCTGGGTCGGGCGCACGTTGGTGCCAGGCGAGCGCGGCGAACTGAATGGGCCTTTCTACCACGCGGTCTACGAAGGCTTTAAGACGCCGTTCAACTCCGCAGACTTTAGCGGGAACTTCGGCACAGGTGGGGCTGGTGTTTATGGCCGTGATAATGGCGCGGTCTTATGGGGCAGCATCCTCGATCATCATCTGTCATATTCAGCCGGGGTGTTCACCGGACTGCGGTCATCTGCAGGCGCCGTCGGCGGACCTAATCAACAAGGCAGCTTGTTGTATGCTGGACGTGTCACCTGGAACCTCTTTAACAAAGAGGACAATCCTGGTTACTACACCAGTGGTACCTACTATGGTACAGCCGGTCATATTCTCGCGATCGCGGGAGGGATAAATTATCAGGCAAGGGGCGCCGGTAACACGGCTGCTCCGTCCGATATGACCGTGTT
>DASQFV010000271.1:0-5480 GCA_035632975.1 Nitrospiraceae bacterium | reverse complement strand
GATTATCCTGCCGATCCTGACGATGCGGTTATTCGCCGAAGAACGCAAACTCCGCACCTTTGAATTCCTGCTCACTTCTCCGATCGGCATCAACGAAATCGTGGCAGGCAAGTTCATGAGCGTACTCCTCGTCTTTCTGGGCTTAATCGGGCTGACCGGTCTCATGCCGCTCATGCTTGCCCTCTTCAGTGATTTCGATTGGTATCCCGTGCTGACCGGCTACCTTGGACTCGTCTTACTCGGCGCTCTCTTTCTCTCCGTCGGCGTGCTGGCCTCAGCACTGACCGAAAACCAGATCGTCGCGGCCTTCGTGAGCATCGGCATATTGCTCGTTCTGTGGCTCCTCGCCGGCTTGGGCTCACTGCTCGGGGATACGGCCCTCGGACAGGCCGTCTCGTACTTATCATTCATGGAGCACTACGATCACTTGGTGCGTGGGCTGATCGATACGAAAGACCTCGTATATTTTTTCAGCGGTCTGACCTTGATGCTCTTTTTATCTCACCGAGTTGTGGACTCGGCACGGTGGAAATGAATCTCAAGACAATTCCGTTAGGCGTGATCGGAGTGGCTCTGGCTGTGGCCGGAGCGATCGCCTACAGCTTCGCTCCAGAGAAGCTCTGGCTGGTCGCCTTTCTGGAAGGATCGGCGCTCCTCTGCCTCATCATCTTTTTTGTCGTCCATTTCAGCGGCCTGAAAGCCTTCTCCACCCGCCGCTCTACGCGCATGGGAGCAAACAGCCTGCTGATGATTCTCCTCTTCGTCGGCATTCTCACGGTCGTTAATTTTCTTGCTGCCCGCCACTCCATTCGTTGGGATCTCTCGGAGAACCAGAATTTTTCCCTCGCCCCGCAAACGCATCGAGTGTTGCGGAGTCTTCCACGCGAAGTGACCATCACCGTCTTCACCAGAGAAAAGGACCCCGGCTATCAATCCTACAAAGAACGGCTCGATAGTTATCGGCAAGCCAGCTCGAAGATTTCCGTGGAGTTCGTTGACCCGGAGCGGCAGCCGAAAGTCGCCAAAAATTACGGCATAACCCGAACCGATACGGCCGTATTCGAAAGCGCCGGGCACAGCGTTCGGGTCACCGCTCCCTCGGAAGTGGAACTGACGGGCGCGCTGATCCGCGTCTCTCAAGACAGCAAGAAACGCGTGCTCTTTCTTGAAGGGCACGGGGAGCCGAGTCTCGACGATCGAGAGCGAACCGGGCTGTCTGCCGCCAGAGAGATCCTGTTCAAGCAGGGCTACGACGTCGGGACCCTCAGTTTGCTCAAAGAAGAAGCCGTGCCGGATCGCACCGCCGTCCTTGTCGTAGCCGGCCCCCGTCGGCCGGTGCCTACCGAGGAACAAGAACGGATTTACGGCTATGTGGAGAAGGGCGGCCATCTCCTCCTGCTCATCGACCCGGATACGCAGGCCGACCTGAATCCGCTGCTCAAGCGGTGGGGTCTGGGAGTCGGCCCTGGAGCCTTGGTCGATTTGCAAGATCGATTAGCCCAGGGCGATCTGACGTCCCTGCTTGTCCGTACGTTCACAGAACATGAAATTACGCAGGATCTCACCGCCGCCGTGCTGTTTCCCCTCGCGCGACATGTCACCTTCGATGAACAGGTCGGCAGCGCATGGGACTACGTGCCGCTCGCCCGAACGTCGCCGAACAGCTGGGCAGAAACCGACCTGAAAGGCCGCGTTGTAAGCCTCAATGAAAAGGAAGACATCAAAGGCCCCCTGCCGATGGCCGCGGCCCTCGCGCCAAAGCTCCCGCCTGAGGAAGGCAAGCCCCGGCCGGCAATCGTGGTCATCGGCAATTCCACATTTGCGACCAATGCGTACGTGAACTTTCCCGGTAACAGCGACTTTTTTCTCCGCTCGGCCGGATGGTTGGCTGAAGAACGGAATATTCTGGCGATCGTCCCGAAGGATTCCGCGCTTCGACCGTTTACCCCCAACCCCTTACAGGAACGAGCACTGCTCTATCTGCAAGTCATCCTCCTGCCGGCCACCATGTTTTTCTCCGGCATCATCGTGTGGCGCAGACGCCGGCGCCTCTAGCAGGATGCTGAAAAAGTCCGCCAGCATCGTTCTCGCTTCGCTCAGAGGCTCAACGTACCGAAGCGTACGCCTCGCCTCTTCGCTCGTTGCGGCCTTGCTGGACGGCCTTTTTGAGCATCCTGAGGCTATTTTATATCGGCACCATGATGTAATTTTCCAACGGTGTATTGTGTATAAACTGAGTTTTTACACAGCCTGCTAGACCGATGCGGTACTGGCCCACACTCGTCATGGTGCTCGTACTGGCCGGACTCGGCCTGTACCTCTATGCCATCGAACTTCCGCAGAAGGAGTCGGACGAGCGACAGGACTCGGCCGACAAGAAGGTGCTGCTCTTCGAGCAGGACACCCTCTCCGGGCTCACCTTCAAGACCGAGCGGCACGAACTCGTCTTCGCTCGGACTCCCGATCGGGGTTGGGTGTTGACCGCGCCTCTCAACACCGAAGCCGATCAGCGAGAAGTACAAAATCTGATCCGAGCCTTGGTCACAGGCACCGTGACCCGAGCTGTCGCAGACCACCCGACTAACCTGACTCCCTTTGGACTCGACCACCCGGTGACCACCATCACCGTCACCTCCGGCTCCGCACGGGAGACCTTCTCCATCGGGGATAGCGGTCCCCTCACCTCCACCCTGTATGTCCTGCGTGAATCGGATCGCAAAGTGCTGCTCACCAATCTGGCCCCCAAAGATTTCATGAACAAGACGTTGATGACCTTTCGCCGCAAGGACCTCTTGCGCCTGTCGCAAGGCGATGTCGATCGTATCCGTCTCACCTACCCGGTTACCGAAATTGTGCTCTATCAAGGACAGGAGAAACCCAAAAGCAAATGGAAGATTCGCTACCCGATAGAAGCTGAAGCCGATCAAACGGAGGTACGAACTCTGCTGTTCAGGCTTGAAGACTTAAAAGCGCTGGGTATTATTGATCCGGGACCTGAACGTGATGCCCTGGCCCAAACACTCACCGTGCCGAAAGTGAAGGTCACCATTCATATGTCCGATGGCGACCAGACCGTCAAACTGTACCAGCCGGACCCGGCCAGCGGGGAAGCCTTTGGGGAGACGAGTCCAACCGGTCCGCTCTATCGCGTCAATCCCACCGCGATCAGAGATCTGACCAAAGAACTCTATTCGTTCCAAGACAAGCGACTACTCGGCATCGACTTTACCGACATCGCCATGCTTTCCGTCAAAACCCCGACCGAGCAATATGTCTTGATCAACCAACAGAACGAATGGGTCTTGGAAGATCAGCCGACTGAGAAATTGGACCAACAGGCCGCCGACTTGTTTGTCAGCCGTGTCGCCAATGTCCCAGCTGAGGAGCGCGTAGTGAAACAGGCCGGGCCGTTGGCGCCCTACGGTCTCGTGACACCGGCGGCAGAATTTGTCGCCACGGGGCGCGACGGGAAAATTGCAGGGAAGCTTTTGATTGGGAGCCATGCCAACGGACTGGCCTATGCCATGGGGCAACGGATCCCAGGTATTTTCCAGATTCGCGCCGACCTGCTTACACAGATTCCTATAAAGAAGGAACTCTTGGCTGCCCAAACGGAGAGGACACCCGCCGCACGCTAGCAGTCTGCTCTGCCGGCTAGACTTTCCTCGATCCATTCAGTATCGTAGCCTCCACGCCCCCGTAGCTCAGTTGGATAGAGCAGCGGTTTCCTAAACCGTTTGTCGTACGTTCAATTCGTATCGGGGGCACCAATCTTTTCAGTTACTTCGACACCGTTTCCTTCTTCGATCGAACCCACAGTTCTGGTTCCGGAGCTCTGAATCCTCGCCTTTTGCATTTCTACTTCTTTATGGAGTAGATCTGTGAAATGTCATCAGGAATCTCGCTAGTGGCCGTCCGTGAAGATGTAGCTCCCTAGTTTCTTCCATGGTCATCGCTCACAACTGCTTCGACCAGATAATAAACGCTCCATGCCCACCCATAGTCGGCGGAGCACCGCCCGGGTCGCGAAAGATGCCAAAGTTATAGCTATAGTTGAGCTCGATCTGGGATTTCCAGGGAGCTCCCGTGACAATCCCCCCGCCGAGAGCCGGTAGCGAATCGGTCGATTCCTTGATGCCTTGGGGGGTGGACCGAAGCCGCTCGACGAGGCCGTAGGTCGCAGTCACGTAGGGATACAGAAAAAACAGCGCCTCGTATCGATACGTGACACTCGCAATGGCATAGTGTCGAGGAAACAGCTCGTTGAACTGCACACCGGGCATGATCGGAAGCGACAATGCTTCCCATTCGTATCCAGTAGGCCGGCCCGGAAGGCGGAATGCGCTGAAGCGATCGAGATCCTTGCCGATCCCGCCATACAGGCTGGTAATCAATCGATGCTTGTCGCTCTCGAGGCCTGGGAGGCCGCTCGCAAACACGGCATAGGCAGACCCTAAAAGATAGGTTTGCTCTTCCTTGAAATCCGGCGTGTTAAGCGGCGGGCCGCCCCACGCACCCCACCGAGCCCGATGCCCTTGGATGATATCTCCGCCCACGGAGAATCCACGATGGGGGAGCTCCATAAGATTGCGGACTAAGGCATCCCAACGAATCCGGCCGTGTATCCGGCCTTCGTACGTATCTTTGGGCACTCCATACTGAGCGGACGTTTCACTCGTCCCGCGAAACCATCGATACCCTGGTTCATAGGTCAAAAACAGATTAATTGCACTGTCTTGCTCGAAAGGGATGAAGGGAAGGCGATACCCGAATCCGACCCCCCCAAAAATGTAGTTCCATTCGAGTTCCGACGCATTGACGCGTTGCCCCTCGACATACTCCGCACGCCCAATAGGAGCGATGAAATTATCGAGGGTAAAGATCAGCGACCAGTGGGGGAGCGAGCGGAGTCCAATCGTATAATCAACTTCATTGACGACGCCGGAGAAGGTTCCTCGGAGTCGTCTGTTATCCGTGTCCCAATTGCGCCACACATATAAGGCGCCGAAGGGGAGCACTTCCGCCTGACTCGGCCCATTTGGAATCCAGTTAATACCGAAGTTCAAGGCCGTGACACTGTGGCGGTCGCGCGGGGGAACGTAAATCTCCTCCCCAAATAAGGTGGTGTGAAACTCCTTACCCGCTTCCGGAGTCTTTTCCTCCTCGGCGAACGCACTCATGGAGAATAGACCGATCATGAAGAATAATAGGATGGCGAGAGGCCAACCACTCCTCCACAAGGTCATTTCACTCCTTGGCCAGAATTATTGGTGTACGTCGTATATTTCATCATGGGGATTCTTCTTCGACCATATTCTCAAAGGTGTTCTGGTCCGGTCCGCAAAGACCGCCGAATAGATTTGTTGGAATAATGCTATCGAAAAGGTGGGAAGAGAGGCAAGATGGCTGCTGTCGAGCGCGCAACGCACACTCATTATCCGAACGAAGGTAGGGGCGTTTATGCACATCACGATATTGGG
>DASQFV010000270.1:0-1811 GCA_035632975.1 Nitrospiraceae bacterium | reverse complement strand
TGAAGGCCGCTGCCACGAACGCAGTTTGATCGACGGTAATCCCTTTCTTGATCTTCTCCAGCAGACGGTCCGAGGCAGCTTCGAGTCCTGCCGTCACGGCGATGCAACCGGAGGCTGCCAGGAGGCGGCAGAGGTCCGGCGAGAATGCCTCTTCAAAGCGGATATTACCCCACCATGAAATGGTGATGCCCCGTTCCAGTAGGGCCAAGGCGAGCGATTTTAACGCCGCGGGAGGCGCAGCCTCGTCGACAAAATGAAACCCTCGGCGGCCTGTCTCGGCGACCAGCTGCTCGATCTGCTGGATGAGCCGATCGGTCGGCGTCATTTCATAGCGACTGATGTAGTTGAGCCCGACATCACAAAACGTGCACTGTTTCCAATAACAGCCGTGGGCAACCGTGAGTTTGTTCCAATGGCCTTCCGACCAGAGACGATGCATCGGGTTCGTGCTGTCCAGGATCGTGAGATAGCGCCCCAAGATCAGGCCGCTATAGGTCGGACAGCCGACCTCGGCCATGCTGAACTCCCGATCAGAGGCATCATTCGCAAAGACTACTCGATCCTTGTCCCGATAGAACGTCCGGCAGAGTCGCGTGCGCGGTCTGGTCCCTACCAGATGTTCGATCAACGAGAGCAGAGGCCGTTCCCCGTCGTCGAGAGTTACGTAATCGACGTAGTCGAATACGCGGGGGTCCGACAGACGGCGAAGCTCCGTATTGACATATCCACCGCCAAGGGCAATGGCGATGTCGGGTCGTTGGTTCTTGATCGAGTGGGCAATACGAAATGCGCCATAGAGGTTCCCGGGAAAGGGAACAGTCAGGCAGACGAGCGAAGGATTGAGACGCTCGAGATACTCCCACAAGGATTCGAGCATGAATTGGTCCGTCAGCGTCGGAGGGACGGCTACCGCGTCGATAATGGTCTCAAAGGATGAGGCTGCTCGGGCGATATGTTCGGCATAGCGGCTCAGGGCAAAATGGGGAGACACGGTCGCCTGGATCAAATCGGCCAGGTCTTCGAGATACAAGGTAGCAAACCGTTTAGCACGATCCTGCTCCGGCAGGGCACGTGATGACGCAGCGCTCCCTCTCCCGCCGGCAAACCGAGGGCCTTGGGGAAGAAATCCTGGGCGGGCGAGGAGCAAGGCTAATGAGGAATTGCGTCCTTGGAGGAATTCAATGACCGGCTCGATGGCATTCAAATAGGCCGGCTCGACCGCCAGCATCTGTCTGGCTTCACCGGGCAATTCATTTTCGCGTTTGCGCACTCGCTCAAACAGGGCCTGGAGGCCCGGTCGGCAAAAAATCCGGAGCACCATTTCGATGCCGAGGTCGGCTTGGGAGGCCTCGATCCCGCGGCCACGGAGAAACCCTGTGAGATAGGCGATGGATGGGTAGGGAGTATTCAGCTGAGTGAGCGGGGGAATGAGGAGCAACACTGAAGGCGTCGACATGGGCTCACATACCATACCTCTTTGAATGAATGCCAGGTCCGCGGGTTGTGACATTCACAGTGGAAGACTATTGGCATTCTTGGTGCTTGGTGCGCTATTGTATGGCGTTTATCTGAGCGATGCGGGAATTCCGCCGGCGGAATTTTTCAGCATCCTGCTAGAGTATGACGACTCCCTACACCCTTTACAGCGACTTTAACTGTCCGTTCTGTTATGCGATGCACGAACGGCTGCACGAGATGAACTTGCTCGCTCGCTGTGAATGGCGAGGTGTGCAGCATGCCTCACATCTGCCTCGTCCAATGAAACCTTGGCAGGGTTCGTTGGGCGCTGAACTGCGCCACGAAGTGACGGT
>DASQFV010000269.1:0-2723 GCA_035632975.1 Nitrospiraceae bacterium | reverse complement strand
CGGTCCGTTGGCGTCTGCGGTGATGAAGGGCAGATTGATCTCGGTTTCCTGTGACGATGAGAGTTCGATCTTGGCGCGTTCCGCCGCCTCTTTCAGGCGTTGGAGGGCCATCCGATCCTTCCGAAGATCGATGCCTTGATCCTTCTTGAACTCATCGACCAACCAGTCCATGACACGCTGGTCGAAGTCGTCGCCGCCGAGATAGGTATCGCCGTTGGTCGACTTGACCTCGAAGACGCCGTCGCCGATCTCAAGGACAGACACGTCGAACGTACCGCCGCCCAGGTCATAGACGACGATCCGTTCGTCCTTCTTCTTGTCTAGACCGTAGGCAAGGGACGCGGCTGTCGGTTCGTTAATGATCCGGAGGACGTTCAAGCCTGCGATCTGGCCCGCATCCTTGGTGGCTTGGCGCTGGCTATCGTCGAAGTAGGCTGGGACGGTGATGACCGCCTCGGTGACTTTCTCGCCGAGATAGTCCTCCGCTGTCTGCCGCATCTTCTGCAGAATCATGGCGGAGATTTCCGGCGGGCTGTAGCGTTTGCCGCGCAATTCGACAAGCGCATCGCCGTTATCTCCCTCGGACATCTTATAGGGCAGTCGTTTGGCGGCGTCTGTCACTTGCTGGCTGCGGAACTTGCGGCCCATGAGGCGCTTCACGGAGAAAATCGTGTTCTCCGGATTCGTAATCGCTTGCCGCTTTGCAATCTGTCCGACAAGGCGTTCTCCCTTGTCTGTAATGGCGACGACAGATGGTGTAGTGCGGGCTCCTTCTGCGTTCGCGATCACAATCGGGTCACCGCCGCTCATGATGGCGACGCAGGAGTTCGTGGTTCCAAGGTCGATGCCGATCACTTTGCCCATGTGCCTGCTCCTTCCTACTCTTTCTGTGTTCGAACGATGGTATTACGATGAACCGACCGTCTCGTCTGTTCCTGGTGCGCCGTCCTGTGCCTGTCCGGTGGACACACTCACCATGGCCGCCCGTAACATACGGTCGTGCAGGCGGTATCCTCGCTGAAACTCGTCGACCACATACTGCTCCGGAACTTTCTGGGACGCGACAGAGGCGACAGCTTGATGCGTGGCGGGATCGAACGGCTGGCCTACTGTCTCGACGGGTTTGACATGAAATCTCGTCAAGGCTTCCGTCAATTGCTTGAGGGTGAGATCCACGCCCTGGATAAGGGCGTCGCTGCTCCCACCGTTTCGAGAGGCCTTGACGGCCCGTTCCAGATTATCGACGACCGGCAAGAGTTCCTTGAGCAATTGTTCATTTCCGAATCGGATCTGATCGCGCTGGTCCCGCTGAGCCAAGCGCTTGTAGTTGTCAAACTCAGCGGCGAGTCGCAGATACTTGTCGGTGAGTTCCTTGGATTCTTCGGTCTTTTTCGCGAGAGCCCGCTGAAGCTCCTCGACCAGGCCTGTTTCCTCCGTGGCGGGGCCATCGCCGGGCGATGGAGCATCCAAGTTCTCGATTGTATTCGCGTTCTGGTGTTCCTCGGGCATGAAATACTCCTTTGTCCGTCAGGAGATAGCCACAGGGCCCATAAAGTCAACCGGGCCAGGAAAATTAATTACTTGTGCAGGGAACGGCAGTTTTCAGCAGGCTGCGGAAAAACCATGGTAGTCCGGCAGAATTCTGAGGGCATGCACTTCTTGGACAAGGACAGAACAGACACGCAGGATGCTCAAAAAGGCCGTTCAGCAAGGCCGCAGCGAGTGAAGGCCCGAGGGGTACCCTTAGTGGTACGTTGAGGGTCTGAACGATGCGAGAACGATGCATGGGAAAAGGTGCGTCTCGGCGCGCCTGGGTTGGGCGGGTGAGAACAGCGACTTTTTCAGCATCCTGATCAGACCTGCATGGTGGGAGGGGGATGACCCTGAGCTCGCCGGTAGAGAAGCTCAAGACCTTCTAACGTCAGGAGCGGTTCAATCTTTTGAATGGAAGTGGTTTCGGCTGCCAGGATGGAACTGAGTCCTCCGGTACCGATGACATAGACGGAACGCCCGAGTTCCTGTTCCATTCGCCTGACGACGGTATCGACCAGTCCTGCATACCCGAATAACAGGCCGGCTTGAATACTGCCGGCGGTGTCAATGCCGATCACGGTCTTAGGACGGATCAATTCCACCTTGGCCAGTTTGGCGGCGCGTGCGAACAAGGCTTCCGCCGAGATGCCGAGGCCAGGTGCGATGACGCCTCCGAGGTAATGGCCCTCTGCCGTGATGGCGCAAAAGGTCGTGGCGGTGCCGAAATCGACGACGATGAGATCGCGGCGATATTTATGATAAGCGGCTGCGGCATTTACCAGCCGGTCGCTGCCGATTTCTTTTGGGTTGGGGTAGCGGAGTGTGAGCCCCGTGTCCGTATCCGAGTTGACGATCACTGGATGCTGATGAAAATATTGTTCGAGCATGTCTTCGAAGGTTCCGGTGAGGGCAGGCACGACGCTGGAGATGATGGCGCCGGAGAGGCGTTGAGAGGGAATCCCTGCGGCCGTGAGGAGATTGGCAAAGAGGATGCCGTACTCGTCCGAGGTTTTTTTTACGTCCGTGGCTAATCGCCAATGGGCCGCCAGGGTGCGGTCGTTATAGACGCCCCAGACAATGTTGGTGTTGCCGATATCAACGACGAGGAGCATAGGACCTATTGTACGTTTCGCGCGGATAGGTTGCAAAAAAAACTATTGTGGTAGGCCAAGAATCCGATGGTAGGCACG
>DASQFV010000268.1:0-2111 GCA_035632975.1 Nitrospiraceae bacterium | reverse complement strand
CCACCGACTCCCGACCGGACTTGGGAAACCCGGACGGATCGAACACCAACACCCCATCGTCTTGGCCCAAGTGCCTCTGGATTTGCCCCTGCAACTCCTTGCGCAACGGCGCATCGTCCCATGCGTCGCACCCAATGAAGTCTTGCAGCGGCAAGCGGGACTGGCCAAAACGATACGCAATCGATTCGACGTTTTTCCGTTCGACGTTTGACAACAGGCCGCAGACAGACGTTTTGGTATCTTTTCAATAATCTGGGGTACTGCTAGGATGTGTTCCACGAGGCCCCAAGGTTGAGGTCCTTGGCGCGCTCCTGAATGAGGTTGGCAAGCGATGGCATTTGGAAAGCGCCGGAGACGCGGTCATGAATATAGTGATAGAAACTGACCCCGAGTTTGGTCGCGGTCCCCGCCAGAGTCATAAAGGTGTCCCACGCCGTGGCGCCCTCGCGCGTACGCGGCCCGAAGCTCACATCCCGCTTGCGCACTCGTGCCCGCGCTCCCAGTTCGGCGGGGTTGTTGTGGAGGGGAATCTCGGGGTGTGCGAGCATCAGCAGCAGGCAGCCCTGCTTGGTACGCGTCTTGGCGATCCGCTCGTCCAGCGCCGCGTAGCCCGTGACCATCGCAAACAGGGTCGCGAACTCTCCGGTCAGGCGGGCGGCCTCCGCCGGTGTCGGCTGCGTCTGATAGGCCAACAATTGGGCGTAGTACATCCAGAAACGCTGCACGAAGTCTTCCAAGAGCACCCGATGATGTGGGACATAGGGTACGAGTTTCTTGTAGTGTCGCCCTTCATGCACCCAGCACAGCGCCAACTCGTCCGTCACCAAGGTGAACTGCGGCGCGTCATCGCAGACCAACAAGCGCACCACCGGGTATTCCAGCTCGGCGTGATAGGCCGCCACGGCCGTGGCATCCAGGATCCATTTCCGTTGTTGCGGTCCCAAGCCGGGCAGGTGGGTGTCCAGCAGGCCATGGAGCGCCATGGCATCGAGGAGCGTCTCGTTGGGGAGTTGGGCGAACTGCTGGCGTCGGATGGCCGACAACCCGCACGCCTCCAGGAAGCCCACAGCCTCGGCATTGACCAGAAAACGCCGAGGCCGGTGGTTCGTGAGCACATCGAGGATCGTGAGGCGGTCTTTGGCCTCCGTGGTGAAGTAGGCCGTGTAGAGCGGATTACAGACGATGTGGCAGTAGCTATTCTGGCCATTCACGCGGGTGCTCGTGTCATCCACATGCTGCCACGGACTGCTCGCCAAGCCTGCCTGGTAGACGGCGGCTTTCTCGGCATGAAAGGCCCCCTGGTCTTTGATCAGGAGGTTCGAGAGGTGCCCGTCCGAGATCTGGACCCCCACGCTGCGGAACAGTTCGGCGATCTTCGGTTCGCTCATCTGCCCACCGAAGTACAACGTCAGGGCCAGACTTTTGATCCCGGGACCGAACTGCCCCGTATAGCCTTGAGGTAGCGGTGCCAGATAGCTCTGGTGCTGCGATGGGGAATACCATTTCTCTTTATGAAAGAGGATATTGTCGGTGCGAAAGATGATGTCCTGCACCACCACGTCTTCATATCCCTTGAACACGGCATCCAGCGGCACATGGGCCGGATCGACCTGCGCCGTCTGTTCTCGGTCGATGGCAATACGGTCCATTTTGCGGTCTTTCGACCAGCTTTTCGGCTGACGCCGTTCCTTTTCTGAGGAGTGAGGCTTGGGAGGTGGCTGCGGAGTGTTGGGGTGAATCGCCGGCACACCTTGCTCACCTTTGAGCCGGTTGATCTCGTCGCGTAAGCGTTGGTTCTCTGCCTGAGCCGCCCGGAGGTCGGCCATGACCTCTTCCAGCAGGTTGAGCAACCGCTGGATCAGTTCGCGTGCCCGTTCATCGGTAATGCTGGACAGGTCAAGGTCTTCAAGCATCGTGCCTCTGGCTCCAGGAAAGGGAAGGGTGCATACTACGACCTATTATGCCAACTTTCCTGTGTCGTGGCAACCCGTCAGGGCAACGGGGTGCAGCCCCGAATTTTTGAGGTGATACCTTGCGGCCATATATACGCTTGCCCTCATCATAGCCCCGGAGCCCCCTTTTTCGGTGGTCTTCACCGTTTGGCTGTCGAT
>DASQFV010000267.1:0-12007 GCA_035632975.1 Nitrospiraceae bacterium | reverse complement strand
ACACGGGTGCCATTCCTGGGAAAGTGAAACGAGTAAACTTGGAAGGGTCAATTAGATGGGCGCTCGTTCGATGCGCGCAGTCAAGGGCAGCCTTGGCGACTCCCTTGAATTGAGTTGGCGAACTGGGAGGCCCTCGCCCGGGCTAAGGGCACGTCTCGGGAGATCGATTGCGAAGCAATCGGAGGGTAGGGCGGGTGAAAAATGTCTGCCAGTGGGTGGGCGGGTGAGAAAGCCGCGCGCAGTGGGGGGACTCATCCGGGCCACCCAGGGTAACGTACACGAGCAAGCTTGAAGGACCATCGTTGGTTGCTCGCTGCGGCCTTGCTGAACGGCCTTTTTGAGCACCCTCAGGCCATTCTGGCACCAGCATCATTCTAAGATTCCACCGGTATCTAAACCGAGTTTTCCTACAGTCTGTCATAGGGAGGCAGTTTAGCGAATCACTGTCGAGGTGGGTTCGAGGCGGTTGGGTGCGGGATTGGGCTGAATCTGGCTTTTAGGCATGACGGCAGGCGCCGGTCTCACGACGCGGCTCAGCGATTTCGCGACGAACCGTCACGAATAATGCTGGCTATGGATCGTGCGGGCGAGGTCTTGCCTTGCTTGCCTTGGCGGAAAACGTCATGGTAGCGTAGAAGCCCCCTTGAGATAAAACAGAAAGAACTGATCTGTGAGCACGCCAATCAGCCTTGATCGCGGATGGTCGATTCGGATACTGGCCGTATCCCTTGTCTTTCTCTGTCTGGTCCTTCCGAGAGATGCGGCGGTTGCCACTGTATCGGCGCCGGCTCCTGCCTCAATGGCTCCGACTGAGCACGTGATTCTCTTTGTCCTCGAAGGGTTCGGCCAAGACTCCCTGAAAGGTGGCATGATGCCGACCCTCAGCCGGCTGATTAAGGAAGGGGCTGTCACCTGGTCTGCCACGGCGGTGAAGCCTGCGTTACGGCTACCGACGATGGCGTCATTGATTACGGGGATGCCGGTCGAGAAACACGGCATTACCTGGAACACCTTCGAATTCAGCCGCGGCTACCCACGCGCCCCGAGCGTGTTTGACTACCTTGATCTCAGCGGGGGGCGCGACAGCGCGATTTTCCTCATGGACGAATCGCTCTATCAGTTGGCGAGACCCGAGCCCTACACGGATTACCAGATGTGCGGGCCTCTGAAGCCTGAATGCAGCACAGACCGGATCGTGTCTTACATCCGTCAATACTTCAAGAAAGCGACCAGCGGCCATGGTTACGGGCACGCCATTCTTTCGCTGCCGCATTTCCTGGTCGTGCATCTTCCTGAGGCGGGACGAGTGGGCGTGTCCCGAGGCTGGACCTCGAAGGAGTATCGCGAAGCCCTTCGCACGGTGGATAAGGCCATACACTCCGTGTTGGACATCTATGAAGAGGAGGGGCTGACCAAGCGGACGACCGTGTTCGTGACATCGCTCAGTGCCGAAGGCAGGGATGCGAACCAGGAACAGACTGACGCGGCCGTTCCGATGGTTCCATGGATTGCCTCGGGGGTGGGAATTAAACCTGGTCACGCGATTCACCAGCCGGTCTCCATTTTAGATACCGGCGCGACGGTGATGCGGACGTTGGGATTACAGACCCATACCGAATGGGAGAGTCATGCCGTAGAAGAAATCTTTCAGGCTGCCTTTGCCGCGGCTCCACGGGGATCTGTGGAATAGGTCACGTGATGCAGAATGTGAAACGGTACATGATCCGTTGTCTGGTCGGAGGGTTGTTGGGCTCCGCGACGGTCATCCAGACGGCCGCGGCCGGTCAGCCGGCTGCCTACACCCAGGAGCACGCCATTACCATCGACGCCACCACCATTAATCCTCAGTCCTGGTGGCAAGTGCCCGGGTTCACCCCGTCCATCTATGCTTCGGACCCCGAGTCCATGGATGCCTACAAGACGACTGAATCCCGTGCCCTCAAACTGAAGCCAGGCAAATATACATTTGGGAGCTTCACGTTTGATTTTCCGTTCACGGTGAACTTAGAAGGGAAGTTGGAGTTTGCCCAGTCGCTCGACCAATGTGTGGAGGGACGAGGGACCCAGACCTTAACCATCCGCTGCAGCCGGACCTATCCGCATGGCGGCCAGCGCGATTACCAGTATCAGTAGAGGAGCGGGACCAATGGCCCAGGCGCTTGATGATCTGTTAGAAGCACTCGAGGATGTCGACGACGCGACCCGCGAGGAGGCGTCCAAGGCTCTTGCCGAACTCGCTGACCCCACCACATTGGACGCGCTTGTCGGTGCCTGTGGAGACGAATATTGGACTGTGCGAGCCCATGCTGGCTGGGGCGTGGCCAGGATCGGAGGGTCTAAAGCCGTAGAAGCGCTCATTGTTCTGTTTAACGATTCCATCATGGATGTGCGGAACGATGCCGTGGCGGCCATGGCCTCGATGGGTGCCGCAGTCGTTGATCGCCTGATCACCGCATTGAAGGATGAGCGGTGGCGTGTCCGCGAACATGCGGCGAAAACTTGTGGGGAAATAAAGGACCGGAGCGCCGTGGAGGCCCTCATGCTCGTCTGTCGAGATCGTGATGGCGCCGTAAAGAGTGCGGCGGCAGAGGCGCTGGGCAAGATCGGCGACCCGAGAGCGATCCCAGTCCTGATCAAACTCTTCCGTGATCCCTCGAAAACGGTGCGAGAAACAGCCGGAACCGCACTCATCTCTATCGGCCAACCTTCCGTCGATCCGCTGATTGAGTGTCTGAAGGATAAAGATTTTGTGGTCCGGTGCCACGCCGCCCGCGCACTCGGTGGAATGACCACCGACTATCAAATCGGCCGAACCTGGGTGCGGGACTCTAAAGTCGTTGACGTCCTGATTGCTGCTCTGAAAGATCCGGATCGGGCCGTCCGCGAAGATGCCACGATCGCCCTGGGACAGATCGGCGATCCGCGGGCCATCGATGCCCTGATCGAGGCGATGAAGGATGGCGTAGTGAAGCGGCATGCCATTGCGTCGCTCGGCATGATCGGCGATCCTCGCGCCTTGCCTCCGGTGCTGGACGCGTTGAAAGGGAAGGGGATTCGACAGGATGGGACCCCGACCCCCGGCTGTATCGTCAGCGAAGACGCCTTTATCAAGGAAGCGGCCGCAACGGCGCTCGGCCAGTTCCGTGATCCGCGCGTCATTCCCGACTTGATCATGCTGTTGAAGGATGGCGTCCTGCGCGAAAAGGCCAGTGCCGCCCTGGCCACCATCGGTGATACGGCGATCGAGCCGTTGATTGCCTTTCTCTATGACCCGAAAGCGTCCGAAGTCATCGCAGAAGGGGAGCGGGTGCTCTCCTATGCGTCGGTCCGACTCACGGCAAAAGATGCTTTGCGGCAATTGGCGCTTGAAACACTCAAGAAATTGGGGTGGATGCCGGCGCCGGAAGACGTCACCGTCAATTCGAGCGTGGTCGACAACGCCAGGGTGGACATGCCTCTTGGCGACACAGGCCGATTTGGCCCTTCGGGAGATTTCGCCCAAAGGGGCTAGCAGGATGCTGAAAAGCGATGTGGGCCTGGTAGAACTTTGAGACCTGCATGTCTGACATAACAGAAGTACATCACGCAGGATGCTCAAAATGGCCGTCCAGCAAGGCCGCAGGCGAGTCGAAACCGGAGGCGTAGCGTTCCCACCCGCCCAACCCCGAGCTGTTGGAACAGCTCTTTTCCCGGGTGGGGTACGTTGAGCATTTCGATGAGCGAGAACGAAGCACGGGGAAAGGCGCGTCTCGGTGCGCCGGGGTTGGGCGGGTGAGGCGGGCGACTTTTTCAGCATCCTGTTGGATCGAGGTTGGGAATGGCAGACGCAGTAGCCGAACAGATCGCTGCTCTCAAAGACGAAGATTGGGCGATTCGCGAAGAGGCCGCCACGATGCTTGGTACGCTTCGGGACCCCCGGGCTGTGGCGCCGTTGGTCTCCGTGCTTCGTGACGGCGATCGCGCGGTTCGCGATGCGGCGATCGGCGCCCTCCTGGCCATCGGAGAGCCGGCTGTGACGACGCTGGGCGTCTGCCTTTCCGATCCGGTGCTCACGGTTCAGGAATTGGCCTCATCGGTGTTGGCGACCATTGCCGATGCGCGGGTGCTCGCGCCGCTCGTCAAGGCGCTCGCGAGTCCCGACTGGATCGTGCGGATGCATGCGGCCAAGGCGCTGGGTCGGATTCAAGACCCAGGAGCGGTGGCGCCGCTAGTGCCGCTCTTACAAGATTCGGTGAAAGCCGTGCGCGAAGAGACGTCGACGGCTCTCGCGGCCATTGGGGAGGCGGCGCTATCGTCGCTGCTCGGCGCGTTGACCCATGCTGAATGGCTGGTGCGGCTGCATGCGGTGGAGGCCTTGGGGAAAACGCGGTCGCCTGAGGCTGTGGCCCCTCTGTTGTCGGTGCTGTTCAACGATCGGGACAGGGCGGTTCGCGAGGACGCAGTCCGCGCGCTTGGTCAGATCGGGGATGCGCGCGCCGTGGAGTTCCTCGTGACGGCGATGAAAGAGCCGGGGCTCCGTCCGCTGGCGGTTGAGGCGCTGGGCCGGATCGGCGATCGTCGTGCAGTGCCGGTGCTGATCAACGTGCTTGAGGGGGTGGACCGACCGGAGGTCTCGCGGCCGATCGACGGCTGCGGCGATCGGTGGGATGAAGAAATACTGACATTGGGCGCGGCCGTCAGAGCGTTGGGCGCGATCCGAGACGAGACGGCCATACCCTCGCTCATGAAGGCGCTCCGCCATACGGTGACGCGAGCGGAAGCCGCCGACGCTCTGACTCGATTCGGTTCCGTCGTGATTGCGCCGTTGCTGGGCGTGCTGGCACGCGAGTCGGATGACAACATCCGTTACCATGTCAAAGAGACGTTGGCTAGGGTGGGCTGGCGGGGGGGGCGCATCTAGCAGGATGCTGAAAAAGCCCGCCAGCATCGTTCTCGCATCGCGCAGAGGCTCAACGTACCGAAGCGTACGCCTCGCCTCTTCGCTCGCTGCGGCCTTGCTGGACTGACTTTTTGAGCATCCTGCTCGTGGGCCAGTGCTCAATGTTGAATGATGAATTTTGAATTTGTAACTCAGCACTCAGAACTCAAAACTCAGGACTCATTGTAAGCCAGGTTGTAGTCCATGCCAAAAGAAACGATTGAAACGCTGGTCTCCGAGCTCGTCCATGAAGAGGACTGGCGACGGATGCGGGCGACGGCAGCCTGCCTGTCAGGCGGGCCCCGCGCAGTCCAGGCGCTCATTCACGCATTGCAGATCGGGTCGCCGGCGTTGAAAGTCGAGGCCGCGGCCATGCTGGCGCGCGTGAACGATCCTCAGGCCGGCGTGCCGCTGGTCGGCTTACTCCGCGATGAGGATGAGGCTGTTCGCAAGGCCGGCGCATCAGCCTTGGAACACATGGCGGGGGTGCTTGACGAGACGACGGCCGCGGCGCTGGCCTCGTTGCTCTATGCCTCGACAGACGAAGGGATTCGCTTGGCGGCCTCGCAGTTGTTGGGGGTCATGCCGAATGCGATCGCGCCACTCTGCGAGATGTTGACCCATCAGGACCCAGAGGCGCAGATCATGGCCGCGAAGATGCTGGAACATCTGCTCGATCCCCGTTCGGCGGATTCGTTCATCAATGCGATGGGGCAGCCAGCCGTTCGCGATATTGCCGTGCGGACGCTCAAGAAGTTGAGCGCGATTCGTGAGCGCATCGATGAGATGTTTGACGATCTTCGCGCGATTGAGGAGTTGAGCGAACGGGAAGAGGCTCGCATGAGCACCGTGATCAATCTTCTGGCCATCGGGCGTCCGAGCGTGGAGATTTTGATCGAGTATCTGGAAGATGACGATTGGCTGGTGCGCGAAGCTGCCGCTGATTTGCTGGGGAAGATCGGCGATGTCCGTGCGGTCGAGCCCTTGATGCAGCGGCTGCGGGTCGATAAAGATACGGGCGTGAAGGAACTGGCGATGAAATCATTGGGTTTGATCGGCGATGCCAGGCCTGCCCAACTCTATATCGAGGCCATTCCCATTCGACCCCTGCGGGTCCATGCCATGGAAGCCTTGGCCAAAGTGAAAGATGTGGATGTGTTGCGGCCGTATAAGGAGCTGTTCGATCGGTTGAGGACGGATCGAGATGGCCTGGTCGCGTACAATTCCGGGTTGATCGCCGACAAACTGGAAGCGCTCGATGGGACGCCTGTCGGGAGTCAGGGAGGGCAGGACGACGATGAGTGACGAGGTGCAGGCTGAACGGATCGAACAACTGATTGGGGCCCTGCGGGACGACAATGAAGCGCTCCGTGACCATGCGATTGCTAGTTTGAGTCAAGTGGGCGAGGACGCGGTGGGACCGCTGATTGGGCTCATGGCGGACGAAGATGTCCTGATTCGGGAAGCCGCGACCAACGCCATTGTGCGGATCGGTCCGTCCGTCGTCGGTCCGTTGATCGAAGCGTTGGAGGACGATGAGTGGGCGATTCGCGAGCAGGCTGCGTCGGGTTTGGGGAAACTGAAGGACACTCGGGGCGTCGCCCCCCTCGTGAAGGCACTCAAGGATAAAGATGGCGCAGTCCGGACTGCCGCCGTATGGGCGCTGGAGCGTGTCGGCGATGCGCGCGCAGTGCCGGGGTTGGTCGAGGCGCTGACCGATAACACGGTGCGTGAAGACGTGGCGCGTGTGCTGAAAAAGATCGGCGATGCGCGGGCCGTGGACGCCTTGATCGACGGGCTACTGGGCAGCAATTGGATGGTACGGCGCCATGCGGCTGAAGCCTTGGGCAAGATCGGCGATGCCCGTGGAATCGCCCCGTTGATCGAATCGCTCAAGGATGAAGACTGGCTCGTGCGGCGGAATGCCGCGGAGTCGCTCGCGCGGCTTGGGGCGAAGCAGGCCATCGACCCCTTGCTTCCGCTGCTCGAAGATGAGAATACGATGGTGCAGGAAACGGTCGAAGGTGTGTTGGCGAGTCTTGGATGGACCGCGAAGCCGTAACAGGATGCTGAAACAGTCCGCCAGCAGCGTTCTCGCTTCGTTCCCAGGAACCGTGAAACGTGAGGCGTGAAACGTGAAACGAGGGTCAGCCGCGAAGTTGCGGACTTGCCTGGGCAAGGCGCGTCTCGGCGCGCCAGGGTTGGGCGGGTGAGAAGTCTGGCCTTTTTGAGCATCCTGAGACTATTGAGGCATCAGTTGCACATGAAAGATTTCAATGATGCGTTGTGTGTAAACCAAGTTTTCCCGTAGCCTGTTAATTTTTATTTCGATGTAAAAGGATATATCTCATGGCGGATGAAGCATCTCCAAAGCTTATTCAGATCGGTCCGAAGGGCGGCGCGAAGAAGGACGGGTTCAATCTCGTCACGGAACGAGTGGTTGCGGTGAACCCTGAGGCGAAACAGCTCGAAGTCGAACTGTTGGCCTACGACGGTAAAACGGTCGTGTTGGACGTTGATGACGAGGCGCTTGAAGAGCTGAAGCGCCTTAAGATAGGGGATGGTGCCACGATTCGCGTCGTTGAAGAAGGCGGGCGACGGATCGCCAAGAGCTTTCGGATTCGTGCGAAGGACCCCAATGCGGCGCGAGCCGACGCGATGCTCTTGGATCTCAAGGATAGCCACTGGCTCAATCGAAAATATGCGGCTGAAGTGCTGGGTGAGCTCAAAGAAACCCGCGCCGTGCAGCCGTTGGTCGATGCGTTGGCGGATGAAGTCGGCGATGTCCGGCAGCGCGCCTATGATTCATTGATCAAGATCGGCGGGCCGGCGGTGTCATCACTCGTGCCTTTGTTGGTTTCGGAGGAAGATGAGGTCAGACAATCCGTGACGGAAATCATCCGTAAAATCGGAAAGCCTGCCGTCGAGCCGTTGGCCACGGCGCTCGCCGAGGCCGACGACCGTCTGAAGACGAGGGTGATGAAGGTGTTGGACCGGATGGGCTACAAGCCGAAAGTCAAAGATGAGACAAAGGCCGAAGCGCCGCGACTCACGTAATGCCGCTGTTATTTGGCCTGGGAGGGAGCCTTACTCGGCCTCCCGACCGAAATGTGACGGAAGCCAAAGTCCGCGACCCGGTCGGGCTCATAGACATTGCGCAAGTCGAGGAAGATGGGCTGGCGTAACGCGGTTTTCAGTCTGTCGAAATCGAGGGTTCGAAACTGGTTCCATTCGGTCATGAGGATCAACGCGTCTGCTCCCTGTGCCGCCTCATAGGCGTCTTTGCAGGGGACGAGGTCCGAAACTATCTGACAGGCTTCCTCAAGCGCGGCGGGATCGTAAGCGCGAACCGTGGCACCCTGTTTCACGAGTTCCTGCGCGATGGCCAGGGCCGGCGCATCCCGTAGGTCGTTTGTATTGGGCTTGAAGGACAACCCCAACATTGCAAACGTCTTTCCTTTGAGTCCCCCAACCGCACTCGTGATCTTTTCAACCATCCGGCCCCGTTGCTGTTCGTTGACGAGGGCGGCGGTGCTTGCGATCTGCATGGGATAGCCGACTCGTTCCCCCGTCTGTACGAGAGCGGCCAGATCTTTCGGGAAGCATGATCCACCGAACCCCGGTCCAGCGTGGAGAAATTTCGACCCAATTCGGTTGTCGAGCCCCATCCCTTTCGCCACCATCTGCACGTCGGCACCCACCCGCTCGCAGACTGTTGCGATCTCGTTGATGAACGAAATTTTGGTGGCGAGGAAGGCGTTGGAGGCGTATTTGATCATCTCGGCAGTCGGGAGGTCAGTCACGACGAACGGAGTTTCGATGAGGTACAGAGGACGATAGAGATCTTTCATGATCGCAATCGCCTGCTCGCTGTCTGCGCCGATGACGACTCGGTTCGGTCGCATGAAGTCTTCGATGGCGGACCCTTCACGAAGAAACTCCGGGTTGGAGACAATGTCGAACCGGAACTTGCCTGATTGATTGGCGTTGATCACTTCACGCAGCTTTTCCCCGGTTCCCACCGGGACGGTCGACTTGGTGACGATGACCTTGTACCCGGTCATGGCTCTGGCGATGCCGCGGCCGACTTCTTCTACGTACGAAAGATCGGCTGATCCGTCCGGTCGCGGTGGGGTTCCAACTGCAATGAAGATGACGAGGGCCTTGTCGACGGCTTTGGCGACGTCGGTGGTAAAGCTGATCCGGTTCTCTCGAAGTCCTTTGGCTACGAGCTCCGTGATTCCCGGCTCATAGAAGGGCACATCGCCCTTCTCAAGCCTGGCGATCCGTTTGGTGTCGGTATCCATGCAGGTCACGTTGACGCCGAACTCCGAAAAACAGGCTCCTGTTACCAACCCGACATAGCCGGTTCCAATCACACTGATATGCATGGGTTGCTGTCCCTCCTATAACCAAGAACGAACTGGCCGAGTATATCAACGGTACCGGAGGCCGGCAACAAAGTTATAGAAAGTCATTTTCACCGGGAGGAACCGCTCGTTGACAGGTGCATGAGGGCTGAGTACTATTTGCTCCCTCCATCGGACGGAACCTGTCGTATGGCGATTCAGAGCGGACCTCTTCAGCGACCTCTCGCCGTGATGATGCGCCGGACCTTGCGCACGATCAGTCCAGACACAACGCTGTTGGAGGCAGCCAAACTGATGCGCGACGCGAGGGTTGGCGCAGTGCTGGTCCACGAGGCCGGTCGCTACACCGGTATAGTCAGCGAATCGGACTTGGTTCGCAAGGGGATGGCCGAATCGTGCCCGGCCCAAGAGACGTCGGTGCGTGCCGTCATGAGCAGTCCACTGCTGTCGATTGAGATTACGAGCTCGGCCCACGAGGCGAGTGAGAAGATGGCGGAACATGGGATTCGGCATCTCGCGATCTCCGAGGAGGGACAGATTGTCGGGATCATCTCCGTCCGCGATCTCTTACGTTATTTCAAAAACTGGGGCGGTCTGTGATCGCCCGGGCTCGCGGGGCAGCACCGGATCGTCTCCCTACCCTGTGCCCTGTTTCTGCACGAGTGTTGTGAACCGGCCGACTCATACCCCTCGATGGTTTCTTCTGATCACGGCGCTGGCGACCGGGGCGGTGGTCATGGCGCTCGAAATTTTGGGAAGCCGGCTCTTGGCTCCCGTCTTCGGAAACTCCCTGTTTGTCTGGGGCGCATTGATCGGAGTGATTCTTGCCGCGATGAGTAGCGGGTATGCCTTTGGCGGCTGGGTCTCCGACCGATACCCCGGCGCGCAGGTGCTGGCCGGTCTGCTGTTGTTCTCTGGAGCTTGGACGTTTCTTACCGCGTGGCTCGGCCAGCCGGTGCTCTTCAAGGTGGCGGTGGCGATTGAGGACCCTCGGTGGGGGCCCTGTGCTGCCGCGGCGTTGCTCTTGGGCCCACCGGCTTTTGGTCTGAGCGGCGTGCTGCCGGCCATGTTGCGATTGGCCGTATCGGACCTTGAGTATTTTGGCCTGCAGACCGGTCGGATGATCGCGCTCTCGACCATGGGGAGCTTGGCGGGAACCTGGGGGACGGCGTTTTTCTTTCTGTCCTGGATCGGCAGCCAGGCGCTTGTCGCGTGGCTCGGCGTCATTCAAGCGGGGCTTGGTCTCTGGTGGTTGATCAGGGGGACGACCGCACGGCCGCTGATGATCGGAATGCTCTTCCTATGCGTTGGAGGGTTGGGGGCCGGTGCCTGGTCTCCGATCCAGATGTTGAAGGCGCCGGTCTATCAGGAAGACAGCCCTTACCAGCAAGTACGAATTCGCGATGACGATCTTTTTCGCTACCTTGTCTTGGACCGGACCTTCCACGCGGTCATGTGGAAAGCGGATCCTGTGACCCTGTTTCTCCCCTATAGTCAACTGATGATCGCGTCGCTGGCTTTGGTGTCCGAACCGAAACGAGGTCTGATCCTAGGTCACGGAGGCGGATCGCTGGCGAAGTGGTTCGCCCATCGATGGCCTGAACTCGAGCTGGACGTGGTTGAGCTCGATCCCGTGGTTGTCCGCATGGCCGAAGAATATTTCTCCTATCAACCGCCTCCCCAGCATCATGTGCACGTTCGGGATGCCCGGGTATTTCTGAATTCCACGGAGCGGACGTACGACCTCATTTGGGTCGATGCGTTTGCCCGACACATGATTCCGTTCCACCTGACCACGGTGGAGTTCTTCGCAGAGTTGCGCGCCCATCTTGCGCCGAACGGTATCCTGGCAATGAATTTGGCCTCGTCAGGCGAGGGTGGAGATCTGTTGCGGGCCAATGCAGTGGTACAGACGATGAGACGGTCCTTTCCCAACGTCGAGTCCTTTGCGGTCAAGGGGCCCTGGAGTTCGCCTCAGACGCGAGCAGAGAATCTGATTTTTTTTGCCGGCGCGCCGCTCGAACGGCACACACTCCCGACCATTGTGGCTAATGTGAACAAATTGGTCGAGCAACAGCGCCTTCCATTCGAGGCCATTGCCTTGCTGGGTGCCCATCGCACGCAACCCTGGGAGGCAGGTGTCGTGCTAACGGACAACTATGCGCCGTATGATCTTTTGATCGGGTCCACGGTTCAAGAGGTGCAGCCGGAGACGGAGACTGCGCACTAAGTTATAATAACGTTCTTGCTTCCGTTTTCGTCGTGGTGCTATCTATAAGGTTACTCTGGAAGAGCATTTCACTAATCTAATCACATCTCTTCTTCTTTCTTTAAGGAGGTAGGTCATGGGCAAGACGATGTTGGGGGTCTTCTTCGGCCTCGTGATGGTCGTGGCTGGGGCATCTGCAGCGTTTGCGCTCCAGGCAGGCGGAGTCGAAGTCGGGGATTTGGAGACGGGCTCCGTTGTGGGTCAGTCGTTCAAGGAGCTGGACGTCGATGCCCAGCTGTTCGCGATCGAGATTGGCACCTTAAAGACCTGGTATCCACCCATCACGATCATCGATTTCAAAGTTCGGCCTGGTCGTCCTGTCCTGCTCAAGGTAACGAACAATGCCACTGCTGAGCATGGATTTCAGATGACCGATGCCCCGAACGCCGGTTCACCGTTTGTGATGAAAGCCGAAGTGGTGTTGAAGCCGGGCGAAACCAAGTATATCGG
>DASQFV010000266.1:0-12140 GCA_035632975.1 Nitrospiraceae bacterium | reverse complement strand
AACCTCACCGGCCAGGTCCGCAACATCGCCGACGTGACCATCGCCGTGGCCAACGGCGATCTGTCCAAAAAGATCACCGTCGATGTGCGCGGCGAGATTTTGCAGCTCAAGGAAACCATCAACACGATGGTCGAGCAGCTCCGCTCGTTCGCCTCGGAAGTCACACGCGTGGCGCGCGAGGTCGGCACCGAAGGCCGGCTCGGCGTACAGGCAGTGGTGCCCGGCGTGGCCGGCACCTGGAAGGATCTCACCGACTCGGTCAACACCATGGGCGCCAACCTCACCGCGCAGGTCCGCAACATCGCCGACGTGACCACCGCGGTCGCGCGCGGTGACTTGAGCCGCAAGATCACCGTCGATGTGAAGGGCGAAATCCTCGAGTTGAAGAACACCATCAACACCATGGTCGATCAGCTCAATGCCTTCGCCGGCGAGGTCAGCCGCGTGGCGCGCGAAGTCGGCACCGAAGGCAAGCTCGGCGGCCAGGCCGTGGTGCCCGGCGTGGCCGGCACCTGGAAGGATCTCACCGACAACGTGAACTTCATGGCCTCCAACCTCACTGAACAGGTCCGCGGCATTGTGAAAGTGGTGACCGCCGTGGCCAACGGCAACCTGGCCCAGCGCCTCACCGTGCAGGCCAAAGGCGAGGTCGCCGCGCTCGCGGATACCATCAACAACATGACCGACACGCTCGCAACCTTCGCCGACCAGGTGACGAACGTGGCGCGCGAAGTCGGCGTGGACGGGCGGCTCGGCGGCCAGGCCCACGTCCCCGGTGCGGCCGGCACGTGGAAGGATCTCACCGGCAACGTCAACCTGCTCGCCGCCAACCTCACCACGCAGGTGCGGGCCATCGCCGAGGTCGCCACCGCCGTAACCAAGGGCGACCTTACACGCTCCATCCAGGTGGAGACCCGCGGCGAGGTGGCCGAACTGAAAGACAACATCAACACGATGATATCCAACCTGCGCGATACCACCGAGAGCAACCGCGAGCAAGACTGGCTCAAGACCAACATCGCCAAGTTCACCGGCATGCTCCAGGGCCAGCGCGAGCTGAACATGGTGGGTCAGCTGCTCCTCACCGAGGTGGTGCCGCTGCTCAATGCCCACCAGGGCACCATCTACCATCTCACCGGAGCTGGCGGCGATTCCATGCTCAAGCTGCTCTCGAGCTACGCGCACAGCGAGGGCAGACCACTCTTGAAGGAGGTCTTGCTCGGCGAGGGCCTCGTCGGCCAGTGCGCGGTGGAAAAGAAGCGTATCCTGCTCACCAACGTGCCGACGAAGTTCATCTCGATCTCATCCAGTCTCGGCAATGCACGGCAGGTGAGCATCATCGTGCTGCCCGTGCTCTTCGAGGGGCAGACCAAGGCAGTCATCGAGATTGCTACTCTCCAGAACTTCAGCGCCGGATCTCTCGCGTTTCTCGAAGTGCTCACCCAGAGCATCGGCGCGGTCTTCAATACCATCGAAGCGACGATGCGCACCGAGGGCCTGCTCACACAATCGCAGCAGCTCACCGTCGAGCTTCAGTCCCGCCAGTCAGAGCTCCAGCAGACCAATGAGGAGCTGGGTATGAAGGCCAGGCTGCTTGCCGAGCAGAACGCCGAGGTCGAGCGCAAGAATACCGAGGTCGAGCAGGCTCGCCGCGCGCTCGAGGAAAAAGCCGCCGAGCTGGCGCTCACCTCGAAATACAAGTCCGAGTTCCTCGCAAACATGTCCCACGAGCTGCGCACGCCGCTCAATTCCATCCTCATTCTCAGCCAGCAGCTCGCCGGAAACACCGGGGGCAACCTCTCGGACAAGCAGGTCGAGTTTTCCCGCAACATCAACTCCTCCGGCTCCGACCTCCTCAACCTCATCAACGACATCCTCGATCTCTCGAAAATTGAGTCCGGCACCGTCACCGTCGAGGTCGAGGAAATCTCCTTCGCCGGCCTGCGCGACACCATCGACCGCAACTTCCGGCACGTGGCCGAGGCCAAGAACCTGCCGTTCCACGTGCGGTTTTTCGAGGACCTACCGCGATCCATGCACACCGACCCGAAACGCCTTCAGCAAATCCTCAAAAATCTCCTCTCCAACGCCGTCAAGTTCACCGCTCGCGGCCATGTCGAGGTTCGCGTCAGTCTTGCCACGCGGGGCTGGAGCGGCGATCACCCGGTGCTCAACGTCGCCCCGCATGTCCTTGCCTTCGCCGTCGAGGACACCGGCATCGGCGTCGCGCCGGAGAAGCAGCGGCTCATCTTCGAAGCCTTCCAGCAGGCCGACGCCGGCACGTCCCGCAAGTACGGCGGCACCGGTCTCGGCCTCGCCATCAGCCGTGAGTTGGCCATGCTACTCGGAGGCGAAATCAAGCTCGTGAGCGTCTTCGGGCAGGGCAGCACTTTCACTCTCTACCTGCCGTTGCACTACTGCGGCCCAGACATCGCGCAGATCACCCAGTCAGCCACCAGCCTCGCAGGCGACATGGCCCGCTCGGTCACCATCCTGCCCGTCATACGCGAAGAGCACATCGAGGACGACCGGAACGCCATCGACGCGGGCGACCCCGTATTGCTCATCGTCGAGGACGATCCGCACTATGCGCGCATCCTCCTCGGCCTGGCGCGCGACAAGGGTTTCAAAGGCATCGTCGCCATGAAAGGCGGGTCGGGTCTTTCCCTCGCGCGACAATACCACCCCGCGGCCATCTCGCTCGATATTTACCTGCCCGACATGCTCGGCTGGACGTTGCTCAACCAGCTTAAGCTCGACCCGACGACGCGCCACATCCCGGTGCAGATCATCTCTTTGGATGAAGAACGGCTGCACGGCCTCGCGCACGGCGCCTTCTCCTACCTCGTCAAGGAGCCCACCACGGAGGGTCTGGAGACCGCGTTCGATCGCATCAAGGACTTCACCGCCCCGCGCACCAAGCGGCTGCTGGTCGTCGAAGACAACGACATCGAGCGACAGTCCATCGTCGAGCTGCTCGGTTATAAAGACATTGAGATTGTGGCCGTCGCCACCGGCGGCGACGCGCTGGAGGCGCTGCTCGACAAGTCGTTCGACTGCGTAGTGCTCGATCTGCGCCTGCCCGACATGACCGGCTTCGAACTACTGGGGAAAGTGCACGCCGAGCCGGCCCTGGTGAACGTGCCAGTGATCGTCTTCACCGGCAAGGAGCTGACCGTCGAGGAGCAGACGCAGCTCAAGGCCATGGCCAAGAGCATTGTCCTCAAAGACGTCCAGTCACCCGAGCGGCTGCTGGACGAGACCGCCCTCTTCCTTCACCGCGTCGTCACCGACCTGCCGGAGGTGAAGCAGAAGATGCTCGAGCGGCTCCACAGCTCCAGGGACGTCCTGCGCGGCAGAAAAGTGCTCGTGGTCGATGACGACGCGCGCAACATCTTCGCCCTGACCTCTTTGCTGGAGAACCAGGAGATGGACGTGATCAGCGCAACCAATGGCCTCCAAGCCATCGACATCATCCAGAAAACGCCCGAGCTGAACATGGTGCTCATGGACATCATGATGCCCGACATGGACGGCTACGAGACGATCCGCGGAATCCGCCAAATCCACGAATTCCGCACCCTCCCGATCCTCGCCCTCACGGCAAGAGCGATGAAAGGCGACCGCGAGAAGTGCCTCGACGCCGGCGCCAGCGACTACATCGCCAAGCCGGTCAATACGGATCAGCTCCTGTCGCTGATGCGAGTGTGGCTTTTCCGGTGAACGAGATTAAGAAACAAAGGGGTCACCCCATGAACATGGACACCATCCCAGCATCAACCGACGGCCAACAATCTCAGCATCACCCCGCTGCAATGGCTCCAGCGTACGCCTTTCACGGCGGCCCCATCAACATCCTGATCGTGGACGATGACCCGAAAAATCTCACCGTGCTCGAAACCGTCCTCGACAACCCAGGCTACCGGCTGGTCCGGGCCGGATCCGCCGACCAGGCGTTGCTCGCGCTCGTCGAGGAGGAATTCGCCCTCCTCATCCTGGACATCCGGATGCCCGGCATGACCGGCTTCGAGCTGGCTCAGCTGATCAAGGAGCGGAAGAAAACCTCCCGGGTGCCGATCATCTTCCTCACCGCCTACTACAACGAAGACCAGCACGTGCTCGAAGGCTACGGCACAGGCGCGGTGGACTATCTCCACAAGCCGGTGAACCCGGCCATCCTCCGCTCGAAGGTCGCCGTCTTCGCCGAGTTGCACAGCAAGAGTCGCGCCCTGCGCGCCGAAGTGACCGAGCACCGCCAGACCGCGGAGCAACTGCGCGAACTGAATGAAACTCTTGAACAGCGCGTGACTGAACGCACGGAAGCGCTGCGTCTCAGCGAGGAGCGGTATCGCATGTTGTTCGAGACGGCTCCTATGGCTCTATTCGTCTGCGATCGGAATGCAGTGATCCAGCATTACAACCGCCGCGCCGTGGAACTCTGGGGGAGAGAGCCGATATGCGGGGTCGAGCAACACTGCGGCTCCGTGAAGCTGTGGCTGCCCGATCACACGCTGCTGCCCCATGCCCTCAGTCCGATGGTGGAAGTGCTGCGCACCGGCATACCCGCAACCAACATAGAAGTGTCCATCGAACGGCCGGACGGTTCGTGCGTGCCTGTGCTGGTGAATTTTGCCGCGCTGAAGGGCGCGCAGGGAGAAATCACCGGCGCGATTACCTCCTTCATAGACATCGCCGAGCGTAAGCGGGTGGAAGAGGCGCTGAGCCGCAGCGAACGGAACCTGTCAGACTTTTTCGACAACGCCAGTGTGGGTCTGCACTGGGTCGGACCCGACGGCATTATCCTGAAGGTGAACCAGACCGAGCTTGACCTGCTCGGATACAACCGAGAGGAGTATGTGGGCCGTCACATCGCCGAGTTTCACGTCGATCAGCCGGTCATTCAGGATATCCTCGAGCGTCTGGCCGGTGGTGAGACACTGCGTGAATGTCCCGCGAGAATTCGGTGCAAAGACGGTTCGATCCTCGACGTGCTCATCAATTCAAACGTCTTGTTCGAGGACGGAAAATTTATCCATACCCGCTGTTTTACCCGTGACATCACCGACCGCAAACGTGCGGAGGAGGCACTGCGGGAAAATGAGGAGCGGTTCCGCACATTGGCCGACAACGTATCGCAGTTCGCTTGGACGGCGGACCCCACGGGCTGGATCTTTTGGTACAACCGGCGCTGGTACGAGTACACCGGCACGACGTTCGAAGAAATGCAGGGCTGGGGATGGGAGAAGGTTCATCATCCCGACCATCTCGATCGAGTTGCCGAAAAATGGCGGCAGGCGCTTGCCATCGGCGAGCCGTGGGAAGACACATTTCCGCTGCGCGGCCTTGACGGAACTTACCGCTGGTTTCTCTCGAGAGCGCTGCCCATTCGGGATGCAGAGGGTCGAATCGTTCGGTGGTTCGGCACCAACACGGACATCAACGAGCTGCGCGAGACGCAAGCAACTCTGCGCGAAAGCGAGGGACGACTGAGGGAACAGGGGTTGGCGCTGGCTGAAACGAACAAGGAGCTGGAAGGATTTTCCTATTCGGTCTCGCACGACTTGCGGGCGCCACTGCGCACCATCGATGCCTTCAGCCGCATCCTGGAAGAAGATCATGGCGCTCATTTGAACGCCGAGGCGCATCGCTGTTTGACTATTGTCCGCAAGGCCGCCGCCCAGGCGGGTGAGTTGATCGACGACCTGCTGGAGTTTTCCAGGCTGGGCCGGCAGGGCATGAATTTCAGTTCGGTCGAAATGGCGGACCTGGCGCGTGAGGCGGCGGACGCGCTGATGACCATGCACGACGGCCGGCAGATTGATCTGATTATTGGGGACTTGCCCTCTTGCCAGGGAGACCGACGGTTACTCAAACTCGTCTGGACCAATTTACTCATGAACGCCTTCAAGTACACTAAGTATCGGAATGAGGCCAAGATCGAAGTCGGATGGATGCCGAACGACGCAAGTGCGGAGGCGGTGACCTATTATATCAAAGACAACGGCGTCGGGTTCGATATGAAATATGTGCACAAGTTGTTTGGGGTGTTTCAACGATTGCATCAGAAAGAGGATTTCGATGGAACCGGCGTCGGGTTGGCCATCGTCCAGCGCATCGTCCAGCGCCACGGAGGGCGGATATGGGGTGAGGGTAAGGTGGACAGCGGCGCGACATTCTCTTTTTCTGTACCAAAGGCCACGGCATGACAAACGGAGCAGAGATTTTATTGGTCGAAGATAGTCCCGAAGATGTGGAAATCACGTTGCGGGCGTTTCGGAAATATCATTTAGCGAACAAGATCCATGTGGTGCGGGATGGTGAGGAGGCGCTGGAATGTCTGTCCAGGACAGGGCGATACGCCGAGCGGTCGGTCTGCTCGAATACCCGTTTGATTTTGCTCGACCTCAAACTCCCAAAGGTGGACGGCATTGAAGTCTTGAAACGGTGCAAATCGGACCCGCGCACCAAGAACATTCCTGTCGTGGTACTCACGTCTTCCAGGGAAGAGCGTGATCTGATCGACAGTTACTCTCTCGGTGTGAATAGCTATGTGGTCAAGCCGGTCGATTTTCGCCAATTCACCGATGCGATTCGGCAACTTGGTCTGTATTGGATGTTCATGAATCAGCTTCCGTCAGAAATGTCCGGCAAAGGTGAGCAGGCGATTGATTCGAAGTGAATTTCTCGACAAACGTGGGCGAACTCATGGGTGAATTGCATATCTTACTCGTGGAAGACGATCCGTTGGATGCCGAATTGGTCGTTCGGGAACTGCGGAAATCCGGCTACGACCCTCGGTGGCAACGGGTCGATACGCAGGCGGAATTCATGAGCCGCCTAGCCCAGGATCCGCCGGACCTCATTATTTCAGACCACGCCATGCCTCAGTTCAGCTCGATCGGGGCGTTGCAGTGTTTACACGAAAGCCGGCTGACCATCCCCTTCATCGTCGTGTCGCATGCCATCGGGGAAGAAGAGGCAGTGGAGCTGATGCGCAACGGCGCGGCCGACTATCTTCTCAAGAGCCGGATGGCCCGCTTGGGCGAGGCGGTGCGCCGAGCGTTGGAAGAACAGCGGCTACGCGCTAGATTCGCAGAAGCGCAGGAAAAACTCTGGCTTCTCAACAAGGAATTGGAGCAGCGGATCGTTGAGAGAACCACCGAACTCGAGGTCGCGAATCGCACGTTGGCGCGCGAACTCTCCGAACGTATGGAGATTGAAGGTCGGCTTCGCCAGTTGGCCGACTCGCTCGAAGAGCGGGTCAAGGAACGAACACAGCAGCTATCGACGTCTTACGCCCGGCTCCGTGCCCTCGCGACTGACTTGACGGTTGCTGAACAGACGGAGCGGCGGCGGCTTGCCACAGACCTGCACGACTATTTGGCCCAGATGCTTGTCGTAACTCGCATGAAGATAAGCCAGTTGCTGAGACAAGATCACGAGCCGGACGTACGGACGATCCTGCAGGATGCCGATAAGTTGCTCCACCAATCGCTCGACTACACCAGGTCGCTGGTGTCTGAGCTGACACCGCAGGCTCTGTACGAGCGCGGATTGGGCGCCGCCCTTCGATGGCTGGCGGATCAGATGCGCCGTCAGCAGATGCTGACCGTCGAGATTTCTCTCGACGCACCCGAATTGCCCCTTCCCGAGGCGGATGCGGTGCTGCTGTTCCACTCAATAAGGGAATTATTGTTCAACGTGCTCAAGCACGGAAAAACCGATCGGGCGTCTGTGTCGATGAGCTACGTCCAGCATGTGTTATCCATCACCGTGTCGGATCAAGGATGCGGCTTCGATGTCTCAAGAATGAGCGATGATCGTTCCAATCGGTTCGGCCTGCTGAGTATTCGGGAACGGATGACGGCCCTCAGTGGCAGCTTTGACCTCCAATCGGAACCGGGCAAGGGAACAGTTGCGTCGCTCCATCTGCCCTTTACGGCCTCCGTTAAAATCATTGAGGGCCAAGTCGCCGAAAAGGAGAGTCCCTTAGAGAAGCCAGGCCTGGCGCGCCCCTCTCTTGGCGAGTCGAATGTCGTTCGTCCGCTCCGGGTGCTGATCGTAGACGACCACCAAATGGTCCGAGAAGGTTTGCGCTGTATTTTAGCGGAGTACGACGACTTGACGGTGGTCGGAGAAGCTTCGACGGGAGAGCAAGCGCTTCAATTGGCCGGCACGCTGATGCCCGAAGTCGTCGTTATGGACATGCAAATGCCTGGTTGGAATGGGGCCGAATCCACCAGGCGGATTTTGAAAGAACACCCGTCGGCTGTTGTGATCGGGCTGTCCATTCAAACCGACCCTCACATAGCCGAAGCCATGCTTGATGCCGGCGCCGCGGCATTCTTGCCGAAGGAAACCATCGGGAAGGACCTCTATTCCGCAATTCAAACGGCAGTCTTCCGGATGACATCTTCCAGGCACGCCCCATCTGGCCCTTCCTCTTAAGGGTTGCTCGGGCCGTGGTGTCAGGCTCCTATTATTATGTCGGAGCCCGCTTGCCCATGATGAAACTGATGATGGCGACGATGACGAACAGGACAAACAGGACATAGGCGATGTAGGTCGCCGTACCTGCCACTCCGGAGATCCCCAGGACCCCCGCCACCAACCCAACGATGAGAAATGTAATGGCCCAATGCAGCATGATAGCACCTCCTCAGATAGGAATTATCTGACCTGGACCTTCATCTTGCCCCTCTCACGAGCTGGTCGGCATCCCTCACGCCGGCACGTTCCCGGTCGATAGCAGGTTTCCGCGCCTGTCCGCCGTCGAGGGAGGTCAACTTGAGAAGAAACGCTGCGAGGCTCACTTCTTGTCCCGACTGAAATTTCACTGTGGGTAGTGGTGTCATCAATGCCTCCCCGTGTCTTCGTCTGTTTTGCCCATCTCACCCTCCTGATGATGAGGGTATACCGTGGCCATGGAAGTATAGGACTGGGTTAGTCCCTAGTTCATTGCTAAGGCAACCCTAGTCCCCCACTCGGACGTATCTCCTTGCTGTGATGAGGGAAGCCCCTCGCGCATTGAGCAATGAGCCCCAGTGACGGTCGGAGCGGACACGAAGTGGGGTGCCCAACTGGCCAGGAACGGACAAATTTGTGCAAAGAGTGTATAAGGGACCACGCCCATCGTGTCTGGGTGGTGACAGAAGCCCTGACATCCTTGTATAGTGAGCCCTGGCATAGTGCGTGCGACGTGAGCATGGCATGTTGCACCACCAACTTCAGAAAAGGAGTCGATCAACATGAAGCCGCAAGTCATCGTGGCCGATGACCATCGTCTCGTCGCCGAAGGCGTCGTCAAGATCATGGAGAAGGAGTATAGTGTGGTTGCCACACCAGCAGACGGCCGCAGCTTCATTGAAGCGGTTGAAAAGTTTCGCCCCGACCTTGCACTGGTTGATATTTCTCTACCTCAATTGAATGGACTGGATGCCTGCCGTCACCTGAAGAAATCCTGCCCGGAGGTCAAGATCATCATCCTGACGATGCATTCGGAGCAGCACTTTGTGAACGAAGCATTTCGTATCGGGGTCGGGGGATACGTGTTAAAAACCTCGCTTGCGGATGAGTTGCTGTTTGCTGCGAAGGAAGTACTGAAGGGTTGCACCTACATTTCGCCGGTCGTCGCGCAAGGTCTGATCAACCAAGCACTCGAATCGCCGACGCAGTCTGCGAGGGGACCGAGAAGCACCCCGGCTGTCCCGCCTGTGATGTTAAGTCTACGACAGAGGGAGGTCTTGCAACTGATTGCGGAAGGCAAATCTAATAAGGAAATCGCTTCCGCGATCAACGTGACGGTGAAAACCATCGAGTTTCACAAGGCAAGAATCTCCAGGGAACTCGGCGTTCGCACCACGGCCGAACTGACCAAACAAGCTCTCAGCTTAGGGCTCATTGCCCCACTTGATGCGCCTCCACCCCATATGACGTCTCGCCCTACTCACTGAGGTTCCGCGATCTGAACTCATGCCGCGGAGTCCAGTGTAGAGGCGCCTCAGAGCTCGGTCAATCCCTGCGCCAATGCAAACCTCGTCAGCTCGGCAGCGGATCTGATGCCGAGTTTTTTCATGATCTCCCCCTTATGAAACTCCACCGTTTTCACGGAGATACCCATGGTCGTGGCAATCGCCTTTGCTGAAAGACCATTGGCAAACATTCCCAAGACATCACGTTGCCGCGGTGTCAATTGAACGTTGAATCCTTCGGGACGAACCCACGGATGCTCGATCGATTCGCGGACATCCGCCGTGACGTCAGGAGACACATACCGGCGGTTGCTCATCACCGTACGGATAGCAACCATTAACTCGGTTGAAGCGGATTGTTTGAGTACGTAACCGTTGGCCCCCTTTCGAAAACCTTCGCTGACATAGAAGGGCTCACTCAACATCGTCACGAGAATGATTTTTACATGGGGGAGTTTTTTTTTGAGCGATTGGGCGAGGTCAAACCCGTTCGTGTCCGGCATTGAAACGTCCAGCAGTACAATGTCCGGAGCCGAACTCGGGGCCTTCTCCATAAGTTCGGCCCCGCTATGAGCCGTGCCAACAATCACCGTGTCATCGGCGATTAACTGGCGAAGCCCTTCCACCACCAGGGGATGATCATCGGCAATGAAAACTCGAGGTCGATACATTTCCACCCCTGATGTTGATGACCCGCGTCTGAGCAGCGGGAACCGAATAGGATAGTATCACAGCGGCTGGGGCTGCATCACCGATGACATAGCGTTGAACGACAGGCTTCATATCTGTGACCGGCATTCATCGGGTCGGGCGAATCGATAGCGCGTGATTCTGATCGTTCACCTTCGCCTCAATCCGATCACCTTTCTTGATTTCTCCCATCATCTGGGTAGTTTTATCTGTATGCAAACGTACTTCCTTGCCGTCCTTCACCTTGACGAAATAGTTCCCGTCTTCGACGCGGGACAGTTCGCCCTTGATCGTCCTGGCACCTTTTGCACGGTTACTTCCCTTCTCATTGTTCACGTTCTTTTGCTTGTCATCATCAGATTGAAAACCTTGCCGATCGGTTACGGAGTCAGTTTTCATAAGGTCTGAGGGCGCAGGCGGATGCTCTGCCTGCGCCGCGTTGGACAGCCCGAGGCACAGCAAGAAACCACACGACAGGACACCGACGACTTTGGGAATAGATAGCATGGGAGCCTCCCCGGTTAGATGTAAAGGCAGATGGTCCTTTGCGCTACCCTTCTGCCGACTCTCACTAAGCCAATTACCTGCTACCATGCCATTGGCCCTCTTGCTGATTCGAAAGGAGCGTTAGTGGGAGATAGGTTGGTCCGTTAGAAAAGAAATTGCGTGACCCTTAGCGTCCACTTTCGCCAGAACATGATCTCCCGATTTAGGCATTAATTTTGATTTTTTTTCAGTTGTGGCGTCAACATGAATTTTCACAACATTTCCACTGTCCTCTCTGACGGAATAGTTCTCCCCTTCGACGCGCACCACTTCGCCTTTGACCTCCTTGCCGGCTTCAAACCTATCTTTATCCGACACGGTCAACATCTTTCCCCCAGATTGGCCGGTGTTGAGCTCGTCTGCAGACGCGACATTCGACAGACCCAGGCACAGCAAGAAACCACACGACAGGACACCGACGACTTTGAGAATCGATACCATGGGAACCTCCTCAGTTAGATATAAGAACACGTATGCAGCTAACTGACTGTACGCGCTCCGGGGTGTTGCAATCTGAGCAATATTGACCAGACCGCATAAGTTTTCCAGTTTTTTTGGCGGCGAGGCCAGGGGTCTGGAACGAGACGAGAAGGGTGCGTGGGAATTTAGTAGGCGACTGTGGGAGCGGAGGAGGGGGCGCGTGAGGCCACCGGCGTCACATTGAACCCTCGGTCCTGCGGCGTGAGTTGGGCACGCAGGTGGGCGAGGCGCTGCCGAACCTTGTTGAAAAAGGGCCGCTCGTTGACCGGGGCACTCGGGGCTTGCTCAAGAACATTCTCCCAGACTTGTACTGCCTCGCGCCTGAGTCCCTGTTGCTCCAACGCGAGGCCCACGTGATAGGCCGCGTCGGTCGACGACGACGGACAGGCCGCCGCACGCCGGAGGACCTGCTGCGCGTCCTCCACTTGCCCTTGTGCCTGGAGCACCGTTCCC
>DASQFV010000265.1:0-2914 GCA_035632975.1 Nitrospiraceae bacterium | reverse complement strand
GTTCACGCGGATGCCGTTTTGCCGGAGCTCGGCGCGCTCGGACTTCGCGAAATCGACCAGGAGACGCATGAGCGCTTCGACTTCGGTCTTGGGCCGCGACCAGTTGGCGACGCTGAACGCGTAGAGCGTCAGGTACTGGATGCCGACGCGTGTCGCGGTTTCGACGGCGTCGCGCACGGCGCGCGCTCCCTCGGCGTGGCCCTCGACGCGGGCGAGCCCGCGCGATTTCGCCCAGCGACCGTTGCCATCCATGATGATGGCGACGTGCTTGGGTAAGAGGCCGGGTTCGAGTTTTGCGGCAAGCTCTTCGACGGATATCTGGTCCACGCCCGACGAGTCTTTCGTGTCCATAAGAGTGCTGTTGGTAAAGATCCCTTCTCACAAGGATCGTGCGGTAGGCGAGCAAAGTCTACTGGTGAGGGGGAGGAAAGTCAAACGAATTTTCGTAAAAGTCCTGTAAAAGCCATGAGTTGGATGAATTCTCGTTGCGCCTATGGAAAAGGATCAGCTATACTTCCCCGTCTATCCGTATACCAACCGTCGTGAGGATTCACAAACCATGGGTGAACTTGTTCAGTTGACGTCCTTTGGTCTGACCGAAGGCGAGGTGCTCGGGGCGCTCGGGCGGGTCAAAGTTCGCGATGTCGACTATGCCGATCTCTACTTTGAATCCTGTGTGTCTGAATCCGTCTCGATGGAGGAATCCCTCGTCAAGCGCGCAACGAAGAGTGTGTCGCAGGGCGTGGGGGTGCGAGCGACGGCAGGGGAGAAAACCGGTTTTGCCTATTCCGATGAGCTGACGAAGAAGGATCTCGAACTAGCGGCCGATACGGCCCGCTATATTGCCAATTCGCCGAGCGGGACCCACGCGGTTCCGGTTCCCGTTCATCATCGTCCCACCAGGGATCTCTACCCGATCGAACGGGCACAGGCCGAAGTCGCCACGGCGGATCGCGTGTCCTTATTGAATGCGATCGATGCCGAAGCGCGCCGGTACGACCCGCGCATCAAGAATGTCATGGCCTCGTTTAACACGGAATATAAGGTGGTGATAGTTGCCACCTCGGACGGCACGCTGATCGGGGATGTGCAGCCGCTTTCGAGGCTGCAAGTCACCTGTATCGCAGAAGAGAACGGCCAACGCCAAGCCGGCTCGTTCGGCGGGGGTGGCCGTGTTGGGTTTGAGTTCTATCACGAGGGCAATCGGTATCTGCGGTATGCACGTGAAGCCGCACGTGAAGCGATTCTCAACCTATCTGCCGTCGAAGCGCCGGCCGGTGTCATGCCGGTCGTGCTGGGCGGAGGGTGGCCGGGGATTTTGTTGCACGAAGCCATTGGCCATGGCCTGGAAGCGGACTTCAATCGCAAAAAGACCTCAGCCTTCTCTCATCTTCTCGGTAAACGGGTGGCGTCGGACGTCTGCACGATCGTCGATGATGGAACGTTACCGGGCCGGCGGGGTTCGCTCAACATGGATGATGAGGGGACCCCAACCGGTCGTACGGTGCTCATCGAGCGCGGGATTCTGCGCGGCTACATCACCGATAAATTAAATGCGCGTCTTATGGGCATTCCCGTGACCGGCAATGGGCGGCGAGAAAGTTACCAAAGTGTGGTGCTGCCGCGAATGACGAATACGTTTATGTTGGCCGGGACATCGGACCCTGAGGAAATCATCCGCTCGGTCGATCGCGGGCTGTATGCCGTGTCGTTCGGTGGCGGGCAGGTGGATATCACCAACGGGAAGTTCGTGTTTTCCGCCAGCGAAGCCTACTTGATCGAGGGTGGGAAGGTGACGAGGCCAGTCAAGGGCGCGACCTTGATCGGCAGCGGGCCTGACATTCTCACCAAAGTTTCGATGGTCGGGCACGACCTCAAGCTCGACGAGGGCATTGGTACTTGCGGAAAAGAAGGGCAGTCCGTCCCAGTGGGCGTCGGCCTGCCGACCATTCGAATCGATGAAATCACCGTGGGTGGGACGCAGCGATGAATCAGCAAATACAGCAGCGCGATGGGTATAGCCAGCTCGCCATGGATCTCTTGACCAAGGCGAAGGACAGCGGCGCGACGGAAGCGGATATCATTATCGCCGATGGCGAAACCTTTTCGGTGCAAGTCCGGTTGGGTGCTGTCGATCGTCTCACGAAAGCGCGGGAAAAGCGTCTCGGCTTGCGTGTATTCGTTGGGAAACGTTCTGCCAGCACTTCCACATCAGACTTCTCAGCTGAATCCTTGCAACAACTTGTCGCCGAGACCTGTACCTTGGCGAAGGCTGTCGTGGAAGATCAGGTATCCGGCTTGCCGGCGGCAGATCAGATGGCGGCAGAGCGGCCGGAGTTGGATCTCTTCGATCCCACCCGATTAAATACGGAACAGCAGATCGAATTGGCCAAACGTGTAGAGGCTGCCGCCATGTCTACGGACGAGCGCGTGACGAATTCCGAAGGGGGGGACTTCGACTCTTCCTCGGGCCGCGTGGTGCTGGGCAACAGTCATGGATTTCTGGGAGAGTACCAGAGTTCCAGTTTCTCAATATCGGTGTCGCCTGTCGCCACCGATCCAGAGAGCGGGGCCATGCAACGCGATTCCTGGTATGCGGTGCAGAGGAAATTCGCTAAGCTGGATTCCCCAGAGGCGGTGGGATTGGAAGCGGCGCGGCGGACGGTCAGAAAGCTCGGAGCGAGGAAAGTGGCGACCCAACGAGTTCCTGTCGTATTCGATCCTGAAATGGCTGGCAGTCTCATGGGGAATCTCTGCAGTGCGGTGTCAGGGTATTCACTCTATAAAGGTGCTTCGTTTTTGGCAGGCCAATTAGACAAACCGCTGGCCCCCGAGTATGTGACGGTCTATGACGATGGACGAGTGGTCGGAGGACTGGGCTCTCGACCGTTCGATGGTGAAGGTCTGCCGACCA
>DASQFV010000264.1:0-5656 GCA_035632975.1 Nitrospiraceae bacterium | reverse complement strand
TCGCCTTGACCGGCTGCGTGGCCTCCAGCCCTCCTCCCGCCGCGAAGCAGGAGACGGGCAAGAAAAATTCCACTGTGAAACCCGCCAAACATGACGAAGGGAAGTCGATGAATGAGGAAAGTCAGGACGCCATCCGTTAGGCCGGGAGACATGCGTGAGGAGCGAGACGGGCCAAACGGGGAGGCCTGGTCGGCTCCCAACCGCGCGCGTCCTCCCAATCCCGTACTTCCTTTTTAAGGGCAGCCTGGTTGATCCTCGATTGCGCGCGTCGAACGAGGCCCTTCCCAGGGCGCGCGTTCCGCGAGCAGGAGGACGACCAGGCTGCCCATCCCACGCTGGGTCGTGTCTGATTACCGCTTCTTTCCCATGGTGTCTTGCAAGAGTTTCTTCCACTCGTCCCGGCTGACGGCGGGCATGGTGGTGATCTGGATGTGTCCGAGCGACGCGTTGAGCACGGCGGCCTTCATGGCCGTCTTGTTGTCCGGAAATTCCCAGACCGCGACGACGTCGTACTCGCCGAGGCAGTAGTAGGCCTGGAGGAGTTTCCCGCCGAGGGCCTTGACGTTCTGCTTCACCAATTCGGCCCGCTCGATCCCTTTCTCTTTCATGGTTTGAAGCCCGTGCTGCGTGAACTTCACGAGACTGACATAAGTCTGCATAACGACCTCCTGGGTGGGAGTGGAGTAGGTGAGACGCTGAAGTAATTCTAGGCTACTTGGAGGGGAGGTCACAAGGAGGGCGAGACCGGCGTCACACGGAACTGCGCTGGCTATCTGAAATCGGTGCGTATCCTCCGTTCGTCCAATCTGTGTACAATGTCCTATTCATGCGTGTAATCGAGGGATCTTTCTCATGCAATACGTCCATCTCGGTCGGTCGGGAGTGAAAGTCAGCCGACTCTGTCTCGGCACGATGAACTTCGGCCCGGAGACGAGTGAGGCAGACAGTTTCGCCATCATGGATCGGGCCCTAGAGCTGGGCCTCAACTTTTTCGATACCGCGAACGTCTATGGCTGGAAGACGGGCGAAGGGTGGACAGAGCAGATCGTGGGGCGTTGGTTCGCTCAGGGCGGGGGACGACGTGAGAAAGTCGTCCTGGCGACGAAAGTGTTCGGCCGGATGGGCGAGTGGCCGAATCAGTCTCGCTTGTCGGCCCTGCACATCAAGCGGGCCTGCGAGGACAGCCTGCGGCGCCTCCAGACTGACTGCATCGACCTGTATCAGATGCATCACGTCGATCGTGAGACGCCGTGGGAGGAAATCTGGCAGGCGATGGAGCAGTTGGTCCGGGAAGGCAAGATTCTGTATGTGGGCAGCAGCAATTTCGCCGGCTGGCACGTGGCCCAGGCCCAAGAGTTGGCCCGCAGCCGCCACTTCCTCGGCCTTGTGTCGGAGCAGAGTCTCTATAATTTGAACGAGCGGACGATCGAGTTAGAAGTGATTCCGGCCTGCGAAGCCTATGGCATCGGCCTGATCCCCTGGAGTCCGCTCGCACGCGGGCTGTTAGCCGGGGCATTAGAACCGGCGAAGGTCGGTCGACGCGCGAACGAAGATCTGAAGAAAGAGATCGAGAAGTCTCGTCCCAAGCTGGAAGCCTATGACGCGCTGTGCACCCAACTCGGCGAGCGCCCGGCCGATGTGGCGCTCGCCTGGCTGCTGCACCAGAAGGCCGTCACATCGCCGATTATCGGCCCGCGCACGATGGAGCAATTGAACGGCACGATGCGCGTCCTGAATCTCACGTTGAGCCAGGAAACACTGAAACGGCTCGACGACATTTTCCCCGGCCCAGGCGGGCCTGCACCAGAAGCCTACGCCTGGTGACAACGGCCCCGTCGATAAGAGGTGTTCCGGCCTGAGTTACACGCCCGCTCTACCCACAGTGCCGAAGTTGACCACTTGCGCTGCCGACCCGCCTGAGATTAGGCTGATTCCACGTCCGATCCCTTCGTCGGCGACGATTCCTTCGCGCTGATGTGAAGGTTCAGCTTCTTTAAGGTGCCATGCGCGCCATTCAGCGTTTCGGCAAACAGCTCCAGCAACTGCGAACCCGCCGTGGCCTGACGCAAGAGCAGCTCGCCGTGACTGCTGGCCTGTCGCGCACGTTCCTGACGAGGTTGGAACTGGGACAGCACGACCCTTCGTTGAGCACGCTGGTGCGATTGGCGAAGACGTTGAGGGTGTCGGTGACGGAGTTGTTAGGGGAGACCATGAGTATGAGACAGTGGTGGCAGGTGGGGCAGGATCGCTTTACGACGCGAGAGGATGCCGAGGATCACGCCCGCACGGCGGGCGAGATGTTTGTCGCACGGTATCAGAACAAACCCGGAGGCCCGGTGCGAGTTCTGCTTCCTGTTCGCGAGACGAAATAGTCTACTGCGGCGAACGATCCGAGACCATCTGCGTCGTTCTCGTCCCGAAAAAATCCTCAACGCATTCCAGCGAATACGCCTCCGGTTTTTCCGGGCCTGCGGCCTCGCATCTGGCCGCACCTCCTTCGCCTCGTCACGAAGGCAATGTCGGACAGGCTCCTACCGAGGCCTGAGCCGACCTTTCCAAATTTAAGTGGGGCAGGACACCTTCCCGTTTCTCTTATCCCTTGCGGGGTGAGCCATGTTGTGCCTTGACCAGCGTGGAGATGACCTGTGTGATTCGCTTGGCCACCTTCGGCTTGGGGTTGACGAAGTCCACCCCGAATTTAGACTTCTTGACCCATGTCACGGTGGCATGATCGATCAGCAGCGGCTCCGGGTCTCCCGGCACAAAAATTTGCAAGGCGAGCGCCATCCCGACGGAGACCGGTGTATTCCCGGTAATGTAGCTCCCGCTCAGCGAAAGATCGTTGATAATTCCTTCACCGGCAATCCCGTCCCCACGGTACTGCACCGGCGCGAATGTCTTGAGCCGTTGACCCTTCCGTATGACAAACCCAGCCATTTTGTCTCCTTGTCTCTATCGATCACTCTTGCTTACCAAGAACTCCTTGGATGGTCGCGATCCATTCGTCCGCCTTCACGGGCTTCTGGAAGAATGCAACCGCTCCGCACTCCTCCACTATCTTCTCCTGAGGGCGGGCTAGATGGTCTCCCACTGCGCGCAACTTTCTCACCCGTCCACCCACTGGCAGATGTTGTTCACTCCCCCTACCCTCCGATTGCTTCGCAATCGATTTCCCGAGACGTGCCATTAGCCCGGGCGAGGGCCTTCCAATTCTCTATACCTTTCTTTAGGGGAGTGGCCGAGGCTGCCCTTTACTGCGCGCATCGAAAGACCGTTATCCCTCTAAATATTCCCTCCAAGCTCGCTCGTTATCCCTTCAGGGATGGAGGCTGATTGATCTCCCATGCGCGCGACTTTCTCACCCGCCCACCCACTGGCAGATGTTTTTCACCCGCCCTACCCTCCGATTCTTCGCAATCGATTTCCCGAGACGTGCCATTAGCCCGGGCGAGGGCCTTCCAATTCTCTATACCTCTCTTTAGGGGAGTGGCCGAGGCTGCCCTTTACTGCGCGCATCGAACGAGCACCGTTTCACCGTGCGCGTTCTGCGAGCAAGAAGGGCACCTGGCCACTCCCGTCCCATCTTCTGCTCCGGGAGCAAGGGAGCAGAACGGGTGTCATTCCGTTCTTCCTTTCGGGTTCGAACCATACTGATTGTCGCCGGGCGTGCCGGCTTGCGCCGTAAAGACAATAAAGACAATCACGCCGATGAGTGGAATCCCGTTGATAAGGACCCACCAACCGCTGCGGTCAGTGTCGTGAAGCCGCCGCACCGCCACGGCTACGCTTGGAATCAAGACGGCCAGCGTGTAGATGCCGCCCAACAGGCCTAAGCCGGCATTGACGTTAAACGTGCCGGTCGCAATGTCGATGACTGAAAGAATGATGATGATGATAAAGCTGAACAAGCTAAAGTACCAGTACTCTTTTAGCGCAGATCGCCCGTCAAAGACTGCGTACTTCTTCAAAACTTCAAGATACCAATTCATGTTGTTCTTCTTTTCGTGCTGCCCCTGATGAGTGTGCCAGATGTCCGCCAGGGCATTGCTACCGCCAGCGCTCAAGCTCAGCGACTGCCCGAGTGTTGCTGAGCAAGAGCCACAATCTCTCCTTCGTGAACACCCAAAGGCGCTTTGACGAAAGTTGGCCAGGGAGGCGGGATCTTATTTATTTACGGATGTCATTCATCTCCTTGCGGACCAGTTCCTCGGCTTTCAGCCAGTCTTCCACGTGGCGCTCCGCCTGTCGCCCCCGTTGTTCATAGAGTTCGTAGGCTTTCTTCGCGATCCGCTCCCTTACCTGATCCGAATACTTCTGCATGGACTCGGGCTCGGGCGACAGATTCCGTTCCTCCACACGCTGGGCATCCGGCTTTCTAGTCTTCATGGGCCTCCCTCCTTCGACGACGGAGTCCTATTTCCTCAAAAATCAGTCGGCCTGTCAAGTTGCGGGGTTGAGGGAATCAACTGGGGTCAGGGACCGTGACGCGAGGGCCTTTCGATTTTCCCCACTTTGCCCTAAAGGGAGCGGTCAGACCGTCTTTCACTGCGCGGATAGTTTCTTAGCCTTCTACCTTCTATCCCATTGGAAGGGCCGTTAGGGCGGCTCCCACTGCGGCCGTCGAACGAGCACATTCTTATCGTGCGCGTTCCGGGAGCACAGGAGTCGCCCTGACGGCCATTCCTTTCCCCATCCTTCCAGTCGCTGAACCGCTTACGCTGATTCAATGGCATAGTACTTTTCCCTCCGGATGGGGAACTTCCGCATGAGAAGGTTCAATAATCTTGACAGAGAAAGCATTTGCGCTAGTCTGAGTGGTACACGGATCAAGAGTTGGTTTTCAACGAAGGAGGATCTATGTTTCAACGAACAGTATTCATCCTGATCGCCAGTTCCTTATTGGTATTGCAGGCTGCCGGCGTGGGAGCGGCCGGGAACCCCGACAATGGTCCTGGATGTGGTCTGGGAAAGCTTGCCTGGATGGATTATGGGCGCCAAAAACAAATTGCGCCCCAGGTTATGATGGCAACGACGAACGGCACCTTCGGCAGCCAAACCTTCGGGATCTCCTCCGGCACGTCAGGTTGTGCCAACGACGGCGTGATTATGAAGAACAAGCACATCAATATGGCGAGCCGCGCTTTTGACAGCCTGGCAGAAGAAATGGCTCAGGGGCGGGGCGAGCATCTCGCCTCCCTGGCAGCGTTACTGGGAGTTCCAGAGGAAGCCCAGCCGGAATTTTTCGCCCTGGTTCAAGAGAAATATACTATCTTAGTCGGGTCCGACGACACGACTGCGGTGACGATGCTGCAGGCGCTTCAGGCGGCCATGGCCGAACGTCCTGCCCTTGCCAAGGTGTCCTTTCTCAACGAGGATCTGCAGAAGGAAATCCGATAACGAGGGGAAAACAACGGGACCCTTCTCCAGTGCTCATTTGTTTCGTCCTCTTTGGATATTCCCGTTGGGGATTTGCGCCCGTCTTCGTGGGTGAGAATATGCACGCATGCCAATTGATCTTAGGCAGCCAGCGCAATCCCTTCGATCTTAAATGAGAGAGCGGCTATCAACGATGGGCGTAGAGGCTGCCCTTTACTGCGCGCATCGAGCGACCGTCATCCTTCCACATTGTCCCTCCAAGCTCGCTCGTTATCCCTTC
>DASQFV010000263.1:0-3535 GCA_035632975.1 Nitrospiraceae bacterium | reverse complement strand
AGTACCGTGGTGGGGACGATTCCTCCTCTCGAACACCAGCGGTTGCTCCATCAGACGATCAAGAAGGTGACCGAGGATATCGAATCGTTGCGGTTCAATACCGCGATCTCCCAGATGATGGTGTTTACAAATGAGATAACGAAGGCCGAGCAGCGCTCTCGGGCCGTACTCGAACCCTTCGTCCTGATCCTGGCACCATTCGCGCCCCATCTGACGGAGGAATTGTGGGAGGTGCTGGGTCACCAGCCGAGCGTCTCCCAGCAGTCTTGGCCGATATTTGACCCGGGGCTGACAGTAAGCGACCGGTTGACCATTCCGATCCAGGTGAATGGAAAGTTGCGGGCTAAACTCGACGTGGGGGCCGACGCCACTCGCGAGCAGGTCGAAGGGCTGGCTCGTGCTCAAATCGCGGAGTGGCTGCAGGGCAAGGAGCCGAAGAAGATTGTGTATGTCGAAAAAAAACTGATGAACTTTGTGGTGTAGCCAATGCGACAAGTAAAAAGTTTAAAGTTAAAATGCAAAAGTGGATGTTCCGGAATTGTTTACTTTCGCCTGTTTACATTGTACTTGGCGCTGAGCCTGTCGCTCAGCGCTTGCGGCTATCAATTCCGTGTGGAGGGAGCTGGGCCTACGATTGGGGGAGCGGCAGCGACCTCCTCTCCCACGTCACCGCCACCGCGGTTGGTAGTCCGGACCTTAGAGAATAAGACTTTCGAACCCAACCTGGAGGTCCGCTATACCAACTATCTGCGCCACGAGTTTTCGTCTGGCAGTGGGGCGCAGATCGTTCCGGATTCCGAGGCGGCAGATCTTGTGCTGTCCGGGCAAATTCTCTCGGTCAGTGTTCCGACGCTCAGTTTCAGCCAGACCACCACGCTCGAAAGCCGCGCAGAGGTCTTCGTGATGGTCCAGGTGGAGGAGACCAGGACGAAACGTCAGGTGTGGGCGCAAACGGCGAAGGGCTCCTCGGAGTTTTACGTGACGTCCGATCTGCAATTCAACCGCGTCCTGCAGAACCGGGCCTTGGAGCAAGCCGGCCGTTTCATTGCCGAGGACTTGGCTTCCCGCTTTCTGCTCCAGTTGGAATCGGGGAAGCTGGCAAAGCCAACCGCGAGTCCGGCGTCCGACACCAACATCAAATAAATCGGATACCCACTATGGCCTCAACCATCTCTCACGCCCAACTTAACGCGCAGCTTGCGCAAGGAACGGTTGCGCCGCTATACGTGGTAGTCGGCGAGGAAGATTTGCTGCGCGATATGGCTCTGGGTGCACTGAAGACCGCGTTGTTGGGAGAGGGCGAGAGCGACTTCAATTGCGATCTGTTCTATGGAGACGATGTGAGCGGGACAGAGATTGTCACCTGTGCTTCGGAAGTAGCTGTGTTCGCGGCTCGGCGAGTGGTGGTGGTGAAGGCGGCCGATAAACTTCCCGCCCATGAGTGCGACGCGATCCTCCCCTATCTGAAGGAGCCGAATGGCTCCACGGCCGTGATCTTCGTCGCGCCGAAACTTGACGGACGACTCAAGTTCACGCAGGCCTTAGCACGGGTCGCGGTGACGGTCGATTGTTCCCCTCTCAGAGAGGCGCAGTGGCTTCCTTGGCTCAGACAGGACGCTGAACGGGTCGGGGTCCGGCTTAACGAGGAGGCTATCGAGTTGCTCAAAGAGGCCTGTGGTGGCTCGCTCTACTCGGTTCGGCGTGAACTGGAAAAGCTGGCTGCGTACGTCTCGCCCGGCCAGGCTGTCACCGCCGGCGATGTGGCGACGTTGCGCGGAACGGAACCTGGCGCTTCGGTGTTTGATTTGACGTTGGCGATCGGCGGGAAAAACCGCGGGCGGGTGTTGGCGATCCTGGCCAGGAATCTGGAAGCGGGGGAGGCTCCATTGAGAATCCTTGGCTCACTGGCCTGGCAATATCGGAGATTGTGGAAGGTCAAGGAAGTCGTACGGCAAGGGGGTCGCGAGGGGGAGGCCGCTCGGACCTTGCGCATGGATCCATACAAGGTGCGAGCGTTTCTCGAGCAATTTCCTGACGCCCATTTGCATGAGGCGCTTCGGTTATTTTTGGATGCCGATGCCAAGCTGAAGGGTGGAAGTGATGGACGTCCTGCGAGAATTCTTGAAGACGTGTTGTTGCGCTTATGTGATCGTGCGCAGCCGAACCCACCCCCACCCTCGCCGAGTCGTGGCTCTGAGGCGCCGCAACCGGTGAGGGCGAGAACCATATCGAACGTGCGAACGATTACGAGCGGGAAGCAGACAAGGAGTTGACGTGGAGTGTGAGACGAGCAATCCGGCGCGAGGCCGTGTTTGGTTTCATCACACCTTTCGCCACGGCCTTACCGAGGGCCGACGTGGCTTGGCGCAGGGATACCGTCGCATCCTCGACCTTCTTCTCGGCCACAGCCGTTTGAACTTTCTTGACGAGGCTTTTGAGGGCACCCAGCGTCGCATGATTACGGGCGTGCCGCTTCACAGATTGGCGGGCTCGGCGAATTGTCGATTTATGTACAACCGGCATAGTAGACTCCTCTGGTAAGGAAGGCACTTCTACCACACGGTTCTCTAAAGCGTCAAGGTGAGCCATTCTTGAAAGGGACAAACCTGTGTCACCTATCATTGCCCGTGACCGTTTAATCTTGGCCCTCGATGTGCCCTCAAGCGAGGAAGCCTACCGGTTTCTCGATCGTGTGCATGATCAGGTCGTGTTTGTGAAGGTGGGACTCGAACTGTACACTGCCGCCGGACCTGAAATAGTCCAACGCCTGATTACACGAGGCAAACGAGTGTTTCTGGACCTCAAGTTCCTCGATATCGAGGAAACGGTTCGTCGGGCCACTGCGCGGGTTGCGGCGATGGGTGTGGAATTCCTCACGGTGCATGCAAATCGGAAGGCGCTGGCCGCGGCTGTTCAAGGCCGTGGAGCCTCCACGCTGAAACTGTTGGCGGTGACGGTGCTGACTAACTTTGACAGTCAGGATCTCCGCGACATGGGCATTCAACGGAGCGTCCAGGACTTGGTCACTGCGCGCGCCCTCTTGGCATCTGAGGTGGGTTGTGATGGGGTGGTGGCCTCTGGCGAAGAACCGGCAATTCTTCGCCCCAAGGTCGGTCCGCGATTTCTGATCGTCACACCCGGTGTGCGACCTGCAGGCGAAGGTGTCGATGATCATCACAGGGCGACCACGCCGACCCAGGCGATTTCGGCGGGGGCTGATTACTTGGTGATCGGCCGACCTGTCAGAGATGCTTCGGATCCCGCCGCCGCTGCCGCCGCAATTCTCACCGAAATGCAGGCGGCCTTCGATGCACGGGGGTGAAAAGAGCCAGCCGTCATCTCTCCCATTAACCGATGACCCATGACCAATGACTACTGCACCGGTTGCGGCAGCGTTCTCCACTTTGTTAAGATTCCCGATCTCGCAGAGCCTCTCTCCTGTATTTCCCCCTTGGATGGTGGGTGTAGCTCAGCTGGTTAGAGCGCCGGATTGTGGATCCGGAGGTCGCGGGTTCGAAACCCGTCACTCACCCCA
>DASQFV010000262.1:0-4329 GCA_035632975.1 Nitrospiraceae bacterium | reverse complement strand
GCGAACGATCCGAGACCATCTGCGTCGTTCTCGTCCCGAAAAAATCCTCAACGCATTCCAGCGAATACGCCTCCGGTTTTTCCGGGCCTGCGGCCTCGCATCTGGCCACACCTCCTTCGCCTCGTCACGAAGGCAATGTCGGACAGGTTCCTAGTCGGCAGACTTAACCGCTACTATAGGGACGGGCTCAAGATTGGCAGCCTGTTGGGCGAGACCGGCTTTGGCAACCAAATCCTCTGTGCCCCAATCGCGAATCGCCTCAAGAGTGAAGGCCTCATAGGTCGAGACGCCGTGGCACGTCGGGCAATCCGGCATCGGCACCTTGCGATAGAAGACCTCTGACAAGCACGACATGCACATCCAATAGGCTGGTTCCCCGTCGGGTTGCGGAACAGACCAAAACGATTGTGTTGCAGACATAGGTAATCCTCAGTGAATGATGAATTGACTGTTCTGTGCCACCGCCGTCGACCCGTGAGGCTCGGTGGGTCCTCCCTGGGAGCGTGGGGCAGTGGCCAACATGCGATCAATCTCCTCGGCGAACTCGTCGAACGGGACCGCGCCGGGAATTGCGACCGCCGGCTCTTTCTCAGTGGGCCCACCAGTCGTTCGCATCAGAATAAAACCGGGGGTGCCATGAAATCCCCACCCGTTCGCCTCTCGGCGGTCCTGGAAAATGGATTCGAGATATTGCCGCTCGTCGAAACACTTGGCAAACGACGTCTGGTCCAAGCCAATCACCTTCGCGTAACCTTTGAACGATCCCGAATCTAAGCGGCCTCGTTCGCTGAAGAGCCGATCGTGCATCGGCCAATATCGACCCTGGGCTCCGGCACAGCGCGCCGCTACCGCAGCCTCAACACCGACCCCCTGGTCCGCTCGAGGATAATCGCGATAGACAAACCGCACTTTGCCCGTCTCGATATATTTGGACTGCAAGCGAGGCCAGGTCTCCCGAAAGAACTTCGCACAGTACCCACACGTGAAGTCAGAATATTCGATCAAGGTGATCGGTGCGTCCGCGCTCCCTCTGATTCGTCCGTCGTCCGTGACCGATCCAGCACCAGCCTGAGTCGGCTGCACGAGAAACAGCAGCAACACCGCAGCGACTGTGCGAAAGAGGTGCGTGCCCATCATGTGCGGGGAGTGCGCGTTGCTTTTACGCGTTCCAGCAACCCAACCATGAGAAGAGGCCAGACAACCGTGGCATCGCTCAACACTTCAGCAAAGCGCCCGCCTTCTTCCGGCGGGACAAACTTTCCCCACGAAATGCCTTCTTGATAGGTACAGCCGCTCAACCCGCCCCAATAATCCGGTTCCGGACAGATGCGCACACCATACCGGAATCGAGGTGGCTGTATATTGAGACCGAGCCGCGTATTGCTGATCTCAATATAAGGGCCGACCTGTTGCGACCAATTGCGAGGCACTCCCCCGCCAATCGTAAAGATCCCACGCCGCTTGGCCGACAGGACATGGCTCGCATAACTGTTGAGATCGAGGTAGGGATTGAACGAAGGACAGGAGCGATGAATCGCGCGCAGCACATCAAGATCACTGCCCCCGTTTCCCTTCGCACGAGCGCGATCGAGCTCTCGACTCATGGCCCAGGTTCCAAGATCCAGCCCCATCTCAGAATCGGTAAACGCAGGGATGAAGACCGGGACTTTTTTCACATAGGCACTTTTGAGAATACCCGCTCCGTCATATTCTTCCGCGAGCGTCTTCCCCAGTTCTCGGGTGAGGATCTCGGAGGAAAGAGGCTGGTCCTGATCCATCCGCTTCATCGTTCGGGCGACGACATGCTCAACATAGTTGAGATTGGACTCCATCTCCAGCGTGTCGTAGACCCGGTTGTAGCCCTTCTTGAACAACTCTTCATCGGACATGGACGAATGGTGCCGATAGTGTATTTTACCAACCGACTCACTCAGCCCATGGGCAATCAATGCACCGGTCGAGACGACACATTGCACCATCCCATGATCGATCATCGAACTGATGATCTTGCCCATCTTGGCAATAGTCATCGCCCCCGACAGCGTCAACACGACGAAACAGTCGGGGTCTTCGATCATCGCCCAAAGTACTTCGTAGGCTTCGCCCAAGCTGCGGCCCCCAAAGGCTGTCTTTCGCATAGCGGTCAGCAGGCCGTCGAAGGACCCGATCTGTTCCGGGTCGAGAGGCTCAAGCGCTTCGAGTCCATCTTGCGCCCCATCGTGGAATTCACGTGCACCCATGGAGAGTCAACCTACCTTAGAATTGAATGAAGATACGGCGCATTCTTTATACACAACCAACGATAGAGGCGTCAACGAAGTTGCACCGCAAGAAATCCCTCGCCGCATCCCACCAGGCTACGGTGACCCTCGTGATACGTTTCACGAATAACGGTCTTCTTTAGCATGCAGTGTTTTTCAGCATCCTGCTAGAGGGTTTTATTCACGCGCAATCACGGACGAGGCGTGCGCGGCTCGAGCGAGAACGAACAACTTACTGGACGTGTTTTATCCGGTCGCCAAGAGCAATTGAAATGGCTCCCGGTCGGGCTCTGGGAGGGATAGCGGGTGAGGTGCGGCTCGGCGGTGAGTCCATATAACTAATTGCGGCGTAGGTGGCGGACTTGGAGGACAGGGAGAGGACGGGGATAGGGTGGCGGATTCGGTATCGGTGGCTTTGGAGAAGGAAGGGGATTGGGTGCAGTCTGCTCATTCCGTGATCGATTTGAGAGTGGCTGCAAACATAGTTTCGTAAACTTTTGTTATGCCTTTTGAATACCCCTCCGCCGAGGCGGGGATATCAAGACGTGGGTTTGTGACTGCCGAAGCAACGGCAAAGGCAACATCCCTGGCTATGCCTGCGGCCTGTTGTTTGGGACGGGCGTGCTTATCGTGCTTATCATGAGAAGACATAGCGAACTCCCATTGTTTCTTGAATAATTAGTTGTTGCATGACGTCTTCCAACGCATCTTCACTCTCCTGCATCCACGGCACAGCGCATACCAGGAAACAGCCTAGTCTTGGTCGGTTCAGAAGGAGTCCCGGCTTCTGCTCCGCCCGCTGACCTGTATGGTCAAGACGCTCTTTGTTCTATCGTCACGCCAAAACTAGGCGCCGCCCTAGCTCCGCTGACTCTCCGGGACGTGTACTGTGAATTGGATGGTGTTCATCCCTAACCAAGGAGGCGTTTATGGTCTCGATTCCCAAGGTCGTCGGTGTCCTGTCGTATGGTTTCCTGTTGTGCCTTGGCCTGTCCACTGCCGCGCAGGCAGGTAATGCGGCCTCAGCTGCAAACGAACCGAAAGCCGGCCATGATGCTAGCAAAGCCGAGCAAGGTCGGAAGGGCGATCAAGACAAGCTGAAGAAGGATGGCGCGAAAGCCGGCCAATCTGCTAGGAAAGGCGGGCAAGCTGGCGTGAAGGGCCAAGAAGATAAGTCGAAAGGAGTCGACATGAACGCTGGCGAATCTACTGATAAAAGGAATGAGAAAGGTGACGAAGTGGGCGATCCGACGAAGGGCAGCCACTGAAGAGGCGCCAGGACGATTAAGAGTGAATTGTCCCGAGTCGTAGACGGGAACTACTTCGGTTTCCCAGTGCCATAAACGAAGAAAGGAGACACCATGAAGCATATTACCCGAACGGTTTCTCTTATGGTTGGTTCTGTCTGAGTGGAGTGGCAGCCGCTTCGGCGCCGACGCCTGCATCAGCGTGGCCTCCGAATGACTTTTCTTTCTCCAGCACAGCTGCGCCGTTCTTCTTGGTCCTCAACGAGGATCAATTCAAAGGCAACTGGAAACAATTTAAGGGTGAACTGAAAAAGAAATGGGCCAACTTTACGGACGACGATCTTCTATATATCGAGGGGCGTCGCGACAAGCTCGAGGGAAAAATTCAGGAGCGCTATGGGATCGAAAGGCGGAAGTAAATAAGTGGGTCGATGAATGGTTCAAACAACACAAGACGCCCAACACCAGTAAGCCCTAGTCCCATCAGATAACACAAGGAGGTTTACATGAATCTAAGGCTAGCAGCCTGCGCGCTCTCCCTATTTGTGTCCGGTATACCGATGATATTCCCACAGCACGCCGCGGCTGCGGATAACGAGCTGTTTCATCAGATGGATATCGGCTTTTTCTCGGTCGGGGGTCGCGCGACCTACTATGATCCTCAAGAAGGGCAATCGCAGTGGTTCGGCGGTGGCCAGGTCCGGCTCCACCCTTGGAAATATCTGGCCTTCGAAGGGTCAGCCGATTATCGGCGAGAGGATACGGCCGGGTCGCGCATCCACACTTATCCCGTGCAAGTCTCCGCGTTGATCTACCCGCTG
>DASQFV010000261.1:0-18432 GCA_035632975.1 Nitrospiraceae bacterium | reverse complement strand
TCGAGAGGAAGAGGCCGGCTCAGGAGAAATCCCTGGATCTCTTCGCAGCCGTGTTCACGCAGAAAGTCGAGCTGGTCCTGCGTCTCAACCCCTTCGGCAAGGACTCGCAGTCCAAGGTTGTGCGCCAACATTATTATGGTTTGGGTGATCGACGCGTCCCGCTGGTCTGCTGATCCTGCGTAAACCGTTCGATCCGGTCGAAGTGGAGCGGCTGGCTGCCTCCTTAACCTGTAAGTGGGAGTTGACCCAAAGAGCAAGACTGCAGATCGACTACCTCAACGCGATGGTCGACCTTCGGTACAAAGAATTGCAGGACGCCAACGCTCGATTGGAACAAGACGTAGCCGCCCGGACCGCGGAATTGTCGAATCGCAATGAACAGCTTCAACAGATTAATGAGCAGTTACAACAAATGGTGAGAGAACTGCGGCTCCCTAACTAGAACTGAATTCTATTAAGACTCGTAATCATGCAAAGGGGCCATTGTTGTGCCCCACTTCAATTGTGGACAGGTGGCTTAGGAAGATCGCACCAAAATACAGCCGAGGATCTTTCACCAGGGTTACGATTGAGTATGCCAGGCTGCCCCCTGGAGAAGTGGAGGCATGAAGAGGGCTGGATTCTCTCTCGGATCGAACGGTTAGCAATGTTCAACAAACTGTCTAGAAATTAAGTGAAGCAGTACGCCCTATAAGAATTCTCACCGTGCGCTCGGGATATAGATCAAGGTTATCCTCCTTCTCCCCTGCTGTTTCCAGCAACGAGGTTCAGACCGATAAGGGCAGAAACACCCGAGTGACTCGGGATGGTCTCTTGGCCGGTCCGCTTTAAACGAACCTACATCAAGGGGCGTCTAACGACGTAGCGATGCAGAAACGTATTGGATGTCAGTGGTGATCGATGGGAAGAGCCGCTACTCACACGGCGGATACGGATGGAATCAACAGCTCCGATACGCCGTGACCCTCCTTCACACCGCACTTTTGTCCTACGGATTGTCCTATGGACGATCTGCCGCCGAGGCAAGTTCGCAACTCAAAGTCGCGAACGCCTCGAAAGATGAAGGAAAAGTGTGGTGGTCCCAACGGGATTTGAACCCGTGTTTAAGCCTTGAGAGGGCTCCGTCCTAGGCCAGGCTAGACGATGGGACCGATATCAATAATGATGAGGAATCGATTGGGCACAGTAGCACAGGGACTTTTCACTTTTCAATTCCTAACGATTCTAAACAGAATTCAGGCCTCTGCACCGCTGGTTCACCCACGACTTGACAGAGACAGCGGTATAGCCTACCTTGCGGAAAACACACGCGGCGGGCCTCCGTGAGAGGAGATTCTTCGGTCGTCGGCCTCCTCTTCCCATCGGCAGACCCATGGTGGAACATGAACGACCCGCTCCAAATCAAAACTATCGGCATCACAGATTCTCCGGAACTGATCGACATCGAGAAGCCCGAACAGGGCCTTGAGCTACACGTCGGCTCGAATGTGTTTCGAAACACGAACGGTGTCGTCAAGCTTCAAGGCAAGGAGCAGTTGGTGTTGGAAACGCAACCCGAGCCATTGGCGTTGCTCCTGACTATGGACCTGTACGATGAGCAGGGAACTCGCGTCGGCCATATCAGACGGAACGCGCTCTCGGCACATAGCGCGGGCCGCTTCATTATCAACACAAAGGCCAGCGGCGAGGCGACCACGGACGACCTTCCCTCGGTCACCGTCGCAGACCGAATGACTGGGAACACGGTGTTCGAAGCCTGCCTCATGCAGAGAAGAAAAATTTGCATAACCGTAGGCCACCTCTATACCCATAAAGGAGAATTAGTCACCGTCAGCCCACACTACTGCCGCATCGGCACCGGTCTCACGCTGTTCGGCGATGTGGCGGAAAGCCGCGGCAGCGCGGCAACAATCGGATAATCGGCTCCCAATAGACCCAGCCTCGATTCACGTGTGCCCGCTCCCTACTATCAAGAGAACGACAACCGGCTGCCACCCTGTTTCCTTGTTGAAAAACACATCCTTTTTGACAAGGCGCGGGACTCACGTACAATGCCAGTATGTCAGAGGTTGTGAAGCCGAGCGTGCAAGCCTTCTTGGTCTGCGATCAGGTCATCGAGGACAGCGTCACCAAGAAGAAAAGCCTCATCGGCCTCTTTACCCACCTGCAGGCCGTGAGCTTCCCCTTCCAACACTCACAAATGGGGCTGTATTTCTGCCTCACCGATGCCGAAGGCACGTATCATTTCGACATCGATTTGATCTATCTCAACAACGAACAGCTCGTCTGCCGAGCCACCCTTCCGAATATTGCCATCGGCGACCGCCTTCAAATTTCCGATTTCGGGATCAATATCCCCTCACTGGTCTTCCCCGCTCCGGGACGCTACGAATTTCGCCTTCGCATGGAAGGGCATCTTATCGCGCAGAAAGACTTCAGTGTGATGCAGATGCCAACTCACCAAACCGCATAGTGGCCAGTTCGCTCCGACGTCCCCCCTCTCCGGATAAGCTCTTCTCCCGCACACCACTCTTGTGATAGAACAGCCCGCGACGACCCGGTTCGTACATTTCTCGCCTACAGAGGAGTCATTGCTCTATCGTGTCTGAACCGACTGGCGCTTCAAACTTTATCCGCGATATCGTGGCAGCCGATCACTCAGCCGGCAAGCATGGCGGCCGAGTGGTTACGCGTTTTCCACCTGAGCCGAACGGCTATCTCCATATCGGGCACGCGAAGTCTATTTGCCTGAATTTCGGCATCGCGAATGACACCCCAGGCGGCATTTGCTACCTGCGATTCGACGATACCAATCCGACCACCGAAGATCATGAATATGTCCGTGCGATCCAGGCCGATGTCCGATGGCTGGGGTTCGACTGGAAGGATAAGGTGTTTTTTGCCTCGGATTACTTCGAGCGGTTGTACGACTTTGCCGTCCGGCTGATCCGTAAGGGCAAAGCCTATGTCGATGACTTATCGGCCGAGGAGATGCGTGCCTATCGCGGCACACTAACCCAGCCGGGAAAGAACAGCCCCTCTCGCGACCGTTCCGTCGAGGAAAATCTTGACCTCTTTCGAGGCATGCGAGCCGGGGAATTTCCCGACGGAACCCACGTCCTCCGAGCCAAGATCGACATGGCATCAGCCAATATCAACTTACGCGACCCAGTCCTCTATCGCATCAGGCATGCGACGCATTATCGAACAGGGAGCACCTGGTGCCTGTACCCGGCCTACGATTATGCCCATCCGCTCTCGGACGCGCTCGAGGGAATTACGCACTCACTCTGCACCTTGGAATTTGAAGATCACCGGCCCCTCTACAATTGGGTCGTCGAGCAGGCTGACGCGCCGCACCGTCCACAGCAGATCGAATTTGCTCGCTTAAACCTGACCTATACCGTCATGAGCAAAAGGAAACTGCTCGAGTTGGTCGAAAAGAAACTGGTGAGCGGATGGGATGACCCACGACTGCCGACGATCAAAGGACTTCGTCGCCGCGGGTATACCTCGGAAGCGATTCGTGCCTTCTGCGACCATATCGGCGTAGCCAAGCGCGAGGCCATCGTCGAGATGCAGCTACTTGAACACTTTGTTCGCGAAGACCTGAACAAGCGAGCGCCCCGAGTGATGGCCGTGTTGCGGCCGCTCAAAATCATCCTCGACAACTATCCCGAGGACCAGTCCGAAGAATTGGAAGCCGTCAACAATCCGGAGGATCCGTCTGCAGGGACGAGGAACGTCCCCTTCTCACGCGTCCTCTATATTGAGCAAGACGATTTCCGTGAAGATCCGCCCAAACAATATTTCCGGCTCGCCCCAGGACGCGAAGTGCGGCTCCGGTACGCCTACATCATCGAATGTGTCGGGGTGACGAAAGATTCGCAGACTGGCGAGATCACCGAGCTTCATTGCACCTACGACTCCACGACAAAGAGCGGCGCCTCCCACGAACAGCGCAAGGTCAAGGCTACCATCCATTGGGTCTCCGCAGCCCATGCTGTGAAAGCTGAAGTCCGTCTCTACGGCCCCCTCTTGTTGGTGACGGACCTGGCGAAGGTACCGCCAGACCACGATTGGACGACCTACCTCAACCCCAATTCATTAGAGCGAATCACCGGTTGCCTGGTTGAGCCCAGCCTGCGGCAGACAGTGCCCGGCACACGGTACCAATTCGAGCGCCTAGGATACTTCTGTACTGACCCGGATTCGGTCTCCGGCACACTGACATTCAACCGCACCTTGTCACTCAAAGACGCCTGGGCCAAGATCGAAAAAACTCAGCCGGCCCGGTAAGAAACCGTCGTCACTCCCCCGATGCCTTAACCCTCCCTGTGCCATCCGTCATACAGTTTCCACGTTTGACTTTACCGTAGCACTGGGCCTGCTAGACTAGCCGGAGTACGAGGAGCCGAGATGACGAGGAACTTCGAATCGGATGGAGGATCGCATGATTGAGTGCCGAGCATATCCACGAATCCCTGTTGACATGCAGGTCTTTTTCTCCAGCACCAACAAGATAGAGATCCGCGAAGGCACAATGTTCGATCTGTCTGCCAGAGGATGCGCCGTCACCACCATATCATCGGTTCAGCTCGGTTCAGCGGTGAGAATCCTCATCAGAGCGTCCGATCTGGGCTCGCCCGTCACGATCGTGTCCGCCGCAGTCCGTTGGAGTGAAGGTGGGGAGTTTGGAGTCGAATTCCTCGGCCTCTCGGAGATCGATGAGCGCCGCCTGCACCGATTGCTGCAAGTTGCCACCACGCACCAGGCCGCCAGAGCTGACCGCTGACCGATTCTTGGATTCAGCGTGGTACAATCCCGGGCATGACCTGTCCCCTCTGCCATCAACCCAGCACCTGGGAAGGCAACCCCTGGCGCCCCTTCTGCTCTGAACGATGTCAAATGACCGACCTCGGCGACTGGGCAACGGAACATTATCGCATACCAGGCCCCACTCTCACGATGGACACCTCGCTCCCCGACTCCTTGGAGGGAGACGACGACACAGAGGCGCAGCAAAACAGTTAAGCCCAATAGTCCAGGGACAGATCGTCCACCTTCCCACAAAGCGCAACCGCAATCCCCACCCAACAATTCCGCTGGCGGCATGATTCAACAATAGCGCGAGGCGCCGGTTGACGCCGGCCTCATTCGCACGTTTCAGGGTTGGCAAGTCGACGGCATCTTGATGTGGTCACGGCCGAGCCAGCAGGATGTTGAAAAGGCCGCCAGCGGCGTTCTCGCATCGCTCACGGGAACCGTGAGGCGTGAAACGTAAAACGAGGGTCAGCGAGGAGTTGCGGCCTTGCCTGGGACAAGGCGCGTCTCGGCGCGCCAGGGTTGGGCGGGTGAGAATTCTGGCCTTTTTGAGCATCCTGCGGTCTATAAACTGCAGGCCCTCGGCCCTTCCTGCCTTTCGAAAGAAATGGCTGGGGGACTAGGAATCGAACCTAGGTAGCCGGCTCCAAAGACCGGCGTCCTACCGCTAGACGATCCCCCAGCGCGGTACGAAACAGAGGCATAGTTACTGAGAGTACGGGCGGGAAATATTATTTGGCTGGGGGACTAGGAATCGAACCTAGGTAGTCAGATCCAGAGACTGACGTCCTACCGCTAGACGATCCCCCAACCGATGCTCACAGTAATATATGGCTCTCGGCTTCGTCAAGATCGGCGCTGATCGGAGGTAGGACTTTCTTATGCCCGTGAGGCCCGTTCAATCCCCTGGCGGAGCCGAAACAACGTCCGGTCTCGCCCCAACACCTCCATCACGTCGAAGAGGCCAGGGCTGGCCGTACGACCGGTCAGGGCCACGCGGACCGGCTGGGCCAACTGCCCCATCTTCACCCCCTCCTCGTCGACCAGCTGCTTGAACGCCTCTTCCCATTGCTGTTTTGAGAAGGCAGGGAAGGCCTCGAAGCGAGTGAGCAATTTGCCGAGGATCGGCGCGATGGCCGGCGTCAAAAATTTCTCCGCCGCCTCTTCGTCACATGTCACGGCCTGCCCAAAATACGGCCTCACCCAATCGACCATCTCCACGAGCGTCTTCGCCCGTTCCTTCACAAGGACGACGAGTTGCGCGAGCCAACCGGCCGAGACAGCCTGGACCTCGTCCCTTAATCCTACTGTTTCCAAGAGGGGCAGAAGCGCTTGAGCGACCTGGGACGGTGGACTGACTTTGATATACTCTGCGTTCACCCAGAGTAGTTTCTCAGGATTGAACACAGCTGCAGACGATTGTACTTTCTTCCATGAAAATTGCTCGATCAGTTCCTGGCGAGTGAAGATTTCCTGATCCCCGTGCGACCACCCAAGCCGAACAAGATAGTTCAACATCGCATCCGGCAGATACCCCATGTCTTTATAGGCCATGATCGAGGTGGCACCGTGCCGCTTCGAGAGGCGGGATTTGTCCGACCCCAGAATCATCGGCAAATGCCCGAACTGAGGGACCGGAAACCCAAGCGCTTGGAAGATCGGGACCTGTCGTGGCGTGTTGGTTAGATGATCGTCTCCCCGCACCACGTGAGTAATGTTCATCAGCGCATCATCAACAACCACTGAAAAGTTGTATGTCGGGTAGCCATTCGACCTGAGAATGATCAGATCGTCCTGCACATTGTTGTCGAAGACGATCTTGCCCTTGATGAGGTCGTCGATAACAGTCTCTCCCTCTTGCGGAGCCTTGAAGCGGAGGGCCACGGCGCCGGCATGATTTGTGAGGCCACGATCACGGCAACGGCCGTCGTATTTCGGTGACAGGCCCCTGGCCTCTGCTTCTTTGCGCCGCGCATCGAGTTCTTCCGCTTTGCAGACGCACCAATAGGCCCGCCCCTTCTCAAGAAGCTGCAGCGCATGACTGCGATAGAGGTCTATGCGCTCGGTCTGTCGGTAGGGCCCTTCATCCCAATCGAGCCCAACCCACTTCATCCCCGCAATAATGGCTTGGATGGATTCATCGATCGAGCGGCTCTGGTCCGTGTCTTCAATTCGGAGGATAAACACGCCCTTCTGCTGGCGGGCAAAGAGCCAATTGAACAGGGCTGTGCGGACGCCGCCGATGTGCAGAAAGCCGGTGGGACTAGGCGCAAATCGAACTCGGACCTGTGTCATGCATTCAACTCACCAAATTTGTGCGAAACGTGGTATCTATAGCACGCAGAGAAAAGCCTTGTACAGAATCGCCGCGCTTCCATCTTGGCGCGGCTTCTGCTTTGAGAAACAAGGATATCGTTATGGCCGAATTCACACAGTCAGTTACGGTTCTCTCGGTGAACGATCTCACCCCCCAGGTTCGCCAGCTCGTGCTCCTCCCTGTTGCTCGCAAAATTGCATTTCAGCCTGGCCAATGGGTCTCACTCAAACTACCGGTCGGGGCCAAACCACCGCTCAATCGAGCGTACTCGATAGCGGCCCCGGGCACGCCGTCGGGCGAATTGACCTTAGTCTTCGATCGCGTACCGGGTGGCGTGGGGTCCAACTATCTCTACACACTCAAACCCGGTGATGACACACACCTCTCAGGCCCCTACGGGAACTTCACACTTCCGAAACAACTTGATCGAGAACTGGTCCTGATCGCCCGTTACACCGGCCTCGTCCCGATCCGCTGCATGTTGAAGCAACTCTATACGCAGCGCCAGACGAGTTCTGTCCTCTTGGTCTCAGTTGCACCTGCAGAGGAGGAACTGCTTTTTCATCAGGAATTGCTGACATTGGCCGTGACCCATCTCGGATTCCGCTATCTTCCGTTGGTGGCCGCCGGAGGGGAACAGCAAGGGGTCGACCTCACGTTCTCCATGATCCGACCGTTGATCGAGGGGGCGCCGAAAGTGATTCCGATGCTGTGCGGCACCAAAGGCTTTGTGCGGGCGCTGCGAGCATATTTTGTCGCGGCGGGCTATGACCGGAAAGAGGTGAAAACGGAGACCTACAATTAATGGCCTTCCTTGACGAGATTCTTACTGACCGCCGGGATTTCCACTACAATGTCTTGAGTCCCGTTCGGCACACATTGGCAACCAAGCCGTGACTGCAACGTGGTGATCGGCGCTTCCTCCAGCTGGTCAAATTCATCGTCCGTGCCTTCGCTGCAGCTCTCTAGCCCCTGTTTCACGATGACGTGGCAGGTCGAACAGGCACAGACCCCTCCGCAGACATGTTCCAATGCAACTCCATTGCCCATCGCCACATCTAGGAGACTTCCCGGGAGCCCCGTCGGGCCGTAGGGAATCTTGGCTGGATCAACCTCAACCTTCGTCACCACCCTGTCAGGGGCGATAAATGTGACGGTATAGGCGCGCTGAGGAAGCGCGTGGTCAGCCTTTTCAATATAGGGATTGGTCCCGCCCATCTGTCCGTTCCTTTCTCGGTCCGATTTGGCCTTATTTACTGCTGTTGACAGGTCCGAAACCTGCGTGATATCCTTAGTCCGACCTTACCGATCGGAGACCATTATAGTCTCCGACCTGGGGGATCGGCAATAGCAATGTTGAAGATTTCGAAAAAAACAGATTATGCCCTCATGGCCCTTCAGCACATCGCTGCTGTCCAGTTCGGCGACGTGACGCCTGGGCGCGTAGTGAATACGAAGGAAATCGCGGAGGAATATAACATCCCCCTTGAGCTACTAGCCAAAGTGCTCCAGACCCTTGCCAAGCACGCATTGATCGAGAGCCACAATGGTCCCAAGGGCGGGTACGCGCTGGCCCGGCGTGCGCACCAGATTACAATCGCGCAAATTCTCGAAAGCATCGAAGGCCCCTTGGGTATCACCGATTGTTTGCACGAGAAGGATGGAGAGTTCTGTATGCAGCGGGAAAATTGCCATATCCGCACACCGCTCTTGAAAGTCCAGGACAGCATCGCCCAATTGCTCAATAACATGACCCTGCAAGACATGATGGGTGGCACACCCCTCATTACGATTCAGTCTCCCATGGCACAAGGAGTCGAACGATGAAACTGCCGATTTTTTTAGACAACCATTCCACTACACCGATGGATCCACGCGTACTGGAAACCATGCTCCCCTACTTCGTCGAGAAATTCGGGAACGCGGCCAGCCGCAACCACGCCTTCGGGTGGGCCGCGGAAGAAGCTGTCGAAAACGCCCGGAAGCAGATCGCGAAGCTGATCAAGGCGGATTCGAAAGAGATCGTCTTCACGAGCGGTGCCACCGAGTCGGACAATCTCGCGATCAAGGGCGTGGTTGAAATGTACAAGGAGAAGGGCGACCACATTATTACGTCGTCCACCGAACACCGCGCCGTGCTCGACACTGTGAAAGTGTTGGAAGGCAAGGGTAAAGCGACAGCCACCTATCTCCCCGTCGATAAATTCGGGATGGTGAGTCCGGAAGATGTGCGGAATGCCATTACAGAGAAGACGATCCTCATCTCCATCATGTTGGCGAACAATGAAATCGGCACGATCAACCCGGTCAAAGAGATCGGCAAGATCGCCAAGGAGAAGGGCATTCTCTTTCACTGCGACGCCACGCAAGGTGTCGGCAAAATTCCCGTCGATGTGCAGGACATGGGGATCGATCTCATGTCCTTCTCGGGCCACAAGATATACGGACCCAAAGGGGTCGGGGCGCTCTACGTGAGAAAGAAGAATCCTCGGGTTCGCATCACGGCGCAAGTGGACGGCGGCGGGCACGAGCGCGGCATGCGGTCCGGGACGCTTCCGGTGCCCTTAATCGTGGGATTCGGGAAGGCCTGCGAACTCTGCGAGCAGGAAATGGCCAAGGACGCCGCACGGTTGATTGCGATGCGCGATCGGCTGGAGGCCAGTATCATGAAGGCCCTCGAAGAAAGTTATCTGAACGGCCATCCAACCAACCGGCTCCCCGGCAACCTCAATATCTCCTTCGCCTATGTGGAAGGCGAGTCGTTACTGATGGGCATGAAGGATATCGCCCTCTCGTCCGGTTCGGCCTGTACCTCGGCCACATTGGAACCCTCATACGTGCTCCGCGCGTTGGGGGTCGGGACGGATCTGGCACACTCCTCGATTCGCTTCGGTCTGGGCCGGTTCAACACGGACGATGAGATCGACTATACGATCAAGAAGGTGACTGAGATCGTCACCAAATTGCGCGAAATGTCCCCGCTGTACGAAATGGCAAAAGAAGGCGTCGATTTGAAATCAGTCCAATGGGCTGCCCACTGACCTGGATAGTCAATCAAGAGGAGGATGAACCATGGCCTACAGTGACAAAGTCATCGATCATTTCAATAACCCCCGCAACATGGGGAGTTTCAAGAAGGAGGAGGAAGGGGTCGGCACCGGCATGGTCGGAGCCCCGGAGTGCGGCGACGTCATGAAGCTCCAGATCAAGGTGCAGAATGACACGATCGTGGACGCGAAGTTCAAAACCTTCGGCTGCGGGTCCGCGATCGCCAGCTCGAGCCTCGCCACCGAGTGGTTGAAGGGCAAGACGGTCGAAGAAGCCCAGAAGATCAAGAACACCGACATCGTGCAGGAGCTGAACCTGCCGCCCGTGAAGATCCATTGCTCCGTGCTCGCCGAGGATGCGATCAAGGCCGCCCTCGCAGACTACCAGAAGAAATCAGACGGAGCACTGATCGACGCGAAGTAACGTAAACAAAGGGAGCGTGCCATGGACACGACGAACGCAGAAACCCAAGCTTCGGTGATTACGCTCAGCGAGGCGGCGCTGAAGGAAGTGAAACGTCTCATCAACGTGCAGGGGCTCACTGAAGGGGGGCTCCGCCTCGGCGTGAAGGGCGGCGGCTGCTCAGGCCTCAGCTACACGATCAACTTCGACGAAAAGATCGGCCAGCACGACCAAGTCCATGACTTTGACGGTGTGAAAGTTATTGTCGACGCCAAGAGCGCCATTTATCTTCAAGGCACGCAGTTGGACTTCCAAAAAGACCTGATGGGCGGAAACTTCAAATTCGTCAATCCGAACGCCGACAAGACCTGTGGCTGCGGAGAGTCGTTCTCGGCCTAACGAGCGTCAGCAGAACACGGCAATTGTCAGACGGGCATGGCAGGTCGCCATGCCCGTGCTGTCAGAGGAGACTGCATGGCCCATCACACCCATAGCACCGCCGGCCCACGTGAGCTGCAGATGGCTCGCAGCATGTGCTGGCACTGTCAGTCTGAAGTGGCAGGTGAGTATTTCTGTGACCGTTGCGTGAAGGTCCAGCCGGTTTCAAAAGAACTCGATTACTTCACCTGCCTGGGTTTCCCTCGCCGCCTCACGATCGACCAGCGCCAGCTGGAAGCCAAATTCTATGATCTGAGCCGGGTATTCCATCCCGATTTCTATCAGAATAAGAGCGTTGCCGAGCAGACCATAAGTCTCGCCAATTCCGCCCTGTTGAATACCGCGTACCGCACGCTCCGTGATCCAATCGAGCGGGCTGAGTATCTCCTCGATCTGGAAGCCGGGTCGGTAAAGGAGATTCGGAATTCTCCCCCCGCAGACCTCTTTGAAGAAATTCTTGAACTGCAAGATACATTGAACGAGTACAGAGCCGCCGGCCGCGCATCAGAAACCGAGTCGACTCTCCGCGCGAAACTGCAATCGGAACAGAACACGCTCGAACAACGGCAGCGGGACATGGAAGCCGCTCTGCAGCAGCTCTTTGTCCAGTGGGACACACTCCAAAATCGCGGGGAAGCCACCGACCAGGCGAGGGCCGAGCGCGACCGTATTCTGAAGCAGATGCGCGAAATTCTCTCCAACCGTACCTACGTCAAGAACATCGTGAGCGACCTTGCCTCAACTATCGGATAATCACCGCCATGGCACGTATCGTCGGCATTGATCTCGGTACAACGAATTCGCTCGTAGCCTATATGGCGGACGGACGTCCACGTGTCATACCAGGTCGAAACGAGCGTACGATGGTTCCCTCTGTCGTGGCGATGACCGACAACGGCCTCATCGTCGGCGATCCGGCGAAAGAGCATTTGACGCGCAGCCCTGAACGGACCGTCTATTCCGTGAAGCGATTCATGGGAAGGAGCCTTGAGGACGTACAGGGCGAACTGGCCTACTTCCCCTACCGCTTGACGGAACAGGGCGGAGTGATCCGGATCAAGCTCGGCGAAAAGACCTATTCGCCGCCCCAGATCTCGGCCATGATTCTGAAGGAACTGAAGCAACGAGCCGAGGCGCATCTCGGCGAGAGCATTACCAAGGCCGTCATCACCGTCCCCGCCTATTTCAACGATAGCCAGCGACAAGCGACGAAGGATGCCGGCATGATTGCAGGGCTCGACGTGTTACGGATTATCAATGAACCAACCGCTGCCTCGCTGGCCTACGGGCTCCAGCAGAAGACTCAGGGCACGATTGCCGTCTATGATCTTGGCGGGGGAACCTTCGATATTTCCATCCTGAAACTCAAGAACGGCATTTTTGAAGTCCTTGCGACCAACGGCGACACACATCTCGGAGGCGATGACTTCGATCGCCAGATCGCGGATCTTTTTGTAAAGGAAGTCCACGAACAACATGGTCTCGACTTGACCGCCTATCCCGACCATATGCAAGCGGTAAGGCTGGAAGCCGAACGGACAAAGATTAGACTCTCCGATGAGCGGAAGACCACGGCCATACTCGACCTGCCGGAGAGCAAAAGCCGGTATTCGAGAGATCTCACGCGCGATCAACTCGAATCCCTCACCATGGAACTGGTGGAGCGCACGCTCGGGCGCTGCCGTCTTGCCCTGAAAGACGCCTGCCTCACCTCGAACGACATCGATGAGGTGGTCCTCGTCGGCGGTTCGACCCGTATGCCACTGGTCCGCCAGCACGTCGAGGCACTTTTTGGGAAACAGCCCCATTGCGAGCTGAACCCTGACGAAGTCGTCGCGCTCGGCGCGGCCGTCCAGGCCGACATTCTCAGTGGTGGAACGACCGATCTGTTGCTGCTCGACGTGACACCTCTCTCCCTTGGAATCGAAACCATGGGAGGAGTGATGAGCAGCTTGATTCGACGCAACACGACCATCCCGGCCAGTGCCAAGGAAATGTTTACGACCTACGTCGACGGCCAAACCGGCGTAGATATCCATATCCTCCAAGGCGAACGCGAACTGGTGAAGGACAACCGCAGTCTGGCCCGTTTTCGGCTAAAGGTCCCCCCGCTGCCAGCCGGTGTCCCGCGCATCGAAGTCACGTTCTTAATCGATGCGAACGGAATCCTGAATGTCTCGGCGCGGGATGTTCGTACCGGCGACACCCAATCACTCGCCGTGAAACCCTCGTACGGCCTGAGCGACGACGAGGTCGAACGGATGATCAGTGAGTCGTTCACCTTCGCGACCGACGACTTGAAAGCGCGCCAGCTCATTGAAGCCAGAACCGAGGTTGAAACTATCCTCATGGCCACGGAGAAGGCTCTCAAGCAAGGTGCTCATTTGGTGAGAGAGGAAGACCTGTCCTCGATCAGGGCCTCGATGGCAGCAGTCGAAGCGGCCAAATCCGAAACAGATCACAAGGCCATCCGCGCCAAGATGGCCGATCTCGAAAAGGCCACCCATCATCTCGCCGAAGTCTTGATGGACACATCGTTGAAAGAAGCCTTGGAGAACAAGAAGCTGTCCGAGTTGACATCGGGAAAGTAGGGAGCGTATGGCCAATAGCAGAAGCAAGATCCATCTCGCTGTATCCCGCGATACGCCATTTGCAATCAGCTCTGGAGGCTGCACATGAGTCTGAATTGGCAGGATACCGAGGATATTGCGATCCGTTTAGTCGAAGAACATCCGGAGACGGACCCGCTCACGGTTCGATTCACCGACATGCACGCCTGGATCGTAGCGCTCCCAGACTTCAAGGACGATCCCGAGAAATCGAACGAGAAAATCCTCGAAGCGATCCAGATGGCCTGGCACGAGGAATATCAGGACTCAAAATCCTGATCCGTTGAATTTCCCACTCCTACCATAATCCGAAATCTTTTCTATTTCCGGAGGCTACTATCACTTATAGGGTGTTGTAATTCCACCCTAATTAAGTGTGCCCGATATTTGGGCAGGGGAAGTTACTTTTTTGCAACGATCGCGCTCACCCTCCTTTTGGGTCATTGTGGACGGTCCAATGGTTCGGCGATAAAGGAGCCTGACCATTTTGTCGTGAGGCCCTCCGGTGTCGAAGATCCTGAACTTGACCGAGCATACCACTGACGACGATTTGAGGCATTTGACCACGTTGTTGCTCTATCACCTGGTCGAACAAAGCGGGGGGCAAGTGCAATTCAAGCTGGCGGATGCGCAACGGGTTCGGGAGAGCCTGACGACCAAGATGGTGCAAATGCAGGTCGGCGACGAAGTGCGCCTGCGCATCATCGATCGCCTGCCGGAACTACAGTAGACCTAGGTCGTTCGTGGTTATTCAGGCATGACCCCTCGGTCGTGACCCCAGACTTCTAGAACATATGAGATCCTGGTTTCCTGTGGCCAGGGACGAACTGCTGAGTAGCTCCAAGGCTGGAGATGAGCTGGACTTTGCCTTAGACTTGCCGATCACGTACGAGGGAGCTGTATGACCAATGCGCATTCTTTTGAGTTGCAACCAGGAGATCGGGTTAACTTCGTCAATTAAATAGGCTCCATGTTGCACATTTCATCACACGTCATGATTCCTGACTCTGAGATCGACATTCATGCGATGCGGTCGCAGGGTGCCGGCGGACAGAATGTGAACAAAGTTTCGTCCGCGATTCATTTGCAGTTCGATATTGCTGCCTCCTCGTTGCCTCCATTCTATAAAGAAGAGTTACTGAAGTTGAGGGACCACCGGATCTCGGATGACGGTGTGATTACGATCAAGGCGCAGCAGCATCGGAGTCAGGAACAGAATCGAGCGGATGCGCTAGAGCGGCTTCGAGTCCTCATTCAAAGCGTGGCGATCCCACGTAAGAAGCGAAAACCAACGAAGCCGACGAAGGGCTCAAAGAATAGGCGGATCGAGAGTAAGAAGAAGCAAGGACGCCTAAAGGCTTTGCGCGGGTCGATTGAGTAATTTTCTCCTTCAGGCTGTTCAAAAAGGCTGTCCAGCAAGGCCGCAGCGAGTGAAGGCCCCGAGGCGTACCCTCTGGGGTACGTTGAGGGTCTGAGCGATGCGAGAACGACGCTGGCGGCCTTTTTCAACAGCCGTCACTCGACGGAGGCGAGTGAGCCTAAGATGTGATACCCGCCATCGACATAGATCACTTCTCCGGTAATTCCACGCCCTAGTGGGCTGATTAAGAACAGCGCCGTGTCGCCGACTTCGCCTTGTTCCGTTGCGCGGCGGAGAGGTGCGAACTCTCGATGGTGATCCACCATCTTGCTGATGCCGGAGACGCCGCGGGCCGCAAGCGTCTTGATCGGACCCGCGGAGATGGCATTGACCCGTATGTTCTTGGGGCCGAGGTCATGGGCCAGATAGCGGACGGTTGCTTCCAGCGCGGCTTTGGCGACCCCCATGACGTTGTAGTGGGGCACGACCCGTTCCGCTCCGAGGTAGGTGAGCGTGACGACGGAGCCGCCGTCGGTCATCAATGGCAGGGCAGCTCTGGTGACGGCGACGAGCGAATAGGCGCTCACGTCAAGCGCTGTGGCAAATCCTTGCCGCGTGGTATTCACGAACTGCCCCGTGAGTTCTTCCCGCGGCGCAAACGCGATGGAGTGAACAAGAAAGTCGATCTTCCCGGCTTCTTTCCCCACGCTCTGCATCATTGCTGCGATTTGCGCATCATCCCCCACGTCACAGGGAAAGGCTTTCGCGCCTGGCATGGTGGCGACTAGTTCTTCGACGTTCTCCCGTAGCCGTTCGTTCTGATAATTGAACAGCAACTGGGCGCCCTGGCCTGCCGTCGATTGTGCGATGGCCCAGGCGATACTGTGTTTGTTCGCCACACCGATGATGAGACCTTTTTTACCCTCGAGTAACATGGCGTGCCCCTGGCAGGATGATGAAAATCTTAAAAGTGTGTCTCATGAAGCGCACAGAGGAACGAGAGGCGAGTGACGCATCTAGCCTGGAGCCGAAGATAGCATGATTTAATATCCGACGCCAGAAGGACAGTGGCAGGGGTTAATTTGCTTTGGCGAAGTTCGCTTGAAGTTGGGCCAACACTTTTGCCGCTTCAGGCGTGAAGTCATCCAGCTGTTGGGCTTGAGCGAGACTCAGCGCTTCGGAGGCGAGTGAGAAGGCCTCACTGTGGCGGCCATCGGCACAATAGCTCTTAGCCAGGCTGAGTCTGGCATTGACGGACTGCGGTGATTTCAGAAGGACGTAGCGAAGGAGCTTCTCGCCCTTTTCCCGGTCTCCCCCAAGCAGGGAAGGAAGCCTGAGCAGAAACGTCCCTTTGGCCGACAGGGCGTTTAGATGATCGGGTGCAAGCTCCAGTGTCCGATCAAGCTCTTTTATCATGCGCCGGAAGCCCATGACTGATGTGATGTTCACCTCTCCATCGATTCGCATTAATTCACCCAAATTACAGAACAGAGCGAAGTGTGCTTCGGCAGATCGATCATCCAAGGCCACAGCTTGCTCCCCCAGGGCTTGACCTTTCTCGAAATGGCCGACTCGGCTGGTCCGGTCTTGAGTGACACGACCTGCATTACACTCATTCATCGCTCCTTGAATCAATACCTGGGGTGATTGTTGCGCCAGGAGCGTACTGGGGATCGCCAAGATCCAACAGCCGAGCAGAATAAGGAATATGTTCTTCATTTTCCTCTATCAGTTGAAGGCAAGTCTAACAAGCGGGACCTCTGAGATACAACAATCAATATGCCAATTCATGGAAATGCGTATGTCTTTGGAATCGCTTACTTTGTCGAGGATGCTTTCCGGCGTGGCTACATCCTGTTGTGACGACAACACAGTGCTTGTGAGAAATTTGTTACAGCTGGCCGGGGCGTCTTACCGCGATCATCCCCCTTGCCTTTTAAGAAGAGGCTTGTTCGTCGCATTGCGCAACGCGCGGAATGCCGTGAGCATCCTTGAATATGAATAATGGGCATTCCGACCGCTGGGATTAGGCAGAACAAAAACAGGACGGCCGACCAAGGTCTTGGCTTGCAGCCCGAGGCTGATTCGTCCGGTCCGGTATTCTGGGAACAACGTGCGATAGATCGTGACACCGAGCAGGGCGACCGCGTGAGGGCGATAGCGTTGTACTTTGGCAGCAAGCCTCTTCCGTCCGGTGGCATATTCACTCGGCTTGAGTACATCGATCCCTGCGCTGGGCCGCTGAATGACGTTTGTCAGGCCGAGCCCCCAATCCGGAAGACGCCAATCGTCTTGGTGCGTGAGCGGCTTGGGCACGAGCTTCGACTCGAACAAGAGTTTCCAGAAACGGTTTGAGTACCCAGCGAAGTGATGTCCAGTAGCGGCTGAACGAAGGCCTGGATTGATGCCGACGAAGAGGATCCGGACCCCTGGCCTGATATGATCGATGAGACTGCTGTGCCTCTCATGGGGCGGACTCGCTCGAAGCATGTTGCCTCAGTCTCGACTGGGATGAGCCGACCCTGACTTTGAGGCGGTTTAGTCAGCCTTCAACCATTCTGCCCCAGAAAAACGAAGGTCCAGCCCTTCAACTGAAGCAATAACAGATTGAAAACTATAATGAGACATAGACTTCAACGGCCCGGCACCAAGCTTGCTGAACACTTCCGGCAAGTGCCGATGAATGGCACAATCTTCAAACATTTAAAGGGGGTGACATACTATGAAACGCATCTTGATGGCAATCATGGCAGTGGCAGTGGCAGTGACGTTCAGCGCTCCGGCCTTCGCTGGTGAGGCACCCAAGCCCGCCCCGACGACGACTGAAGAGACAGGGAAGAAGGCCCCGAAGCACATGGTTTACGAGGAGAAGGATAAGAAGGATAAGGGAACGCCCGCGCCCGCGCCCGCGCCCGCGCCCGCGCCTACCAAGTAATCCCTTTTCTTTGGCGAGGCTAGCTAGCTTGAAGGGTCTCCTGCCTGGAGCGGGAGACCCTTTGAGTGTTCTTCCTACCTGGTGCTGTTCCGAAGATATACCGCTTGTAATCCCACGATCGACTTTGCATCCCTGATCGCTCCAGTCTCAATCATCCTGATCGCTTCCAGTAGAGGCATCTCGATCACTTCGAGGACCTCATCACGATCGAGCTGTTGCCGACCCTTCATCAATCCGGTTGCCTTGTAGATGTGGATCACTTCGTCGGTGAATCCCGGCGCGGTGAAGATGCTGGAGAGGAGCTCAAGCCTTCCGACTCTGTATCCGATTTCTTCTTCAAGTTCTCGTGCCGCGCAGGCTGTGGGGTCTTCGCCAGGATGAAGTTTCCCCGCAGGAATTTCGTAGATGAACCCTCCTGCCGCGTGGCGGAACTGCCGAATCAAGATGACTATGCCATCGTCTTTCAGCGGCACCACCGCGGCCGCTCCGGGATGGCGCA